>CAIYWM010000485.1 GCA_903929895.1 uncultured Alphaproteobacteria bacterium | reverse complement strand
GCTCACTCATCGTGGCGCGCACCGAGGAGCGCATGACCCTGCTGCGCCGCTCCGCCGCCATGGCCAATGCGCAGGGCGTCGTCTGCGAGCCGCTGACGCCGCAACAGGCCGGCGACAAGTATCCGATCATGCGCACCGACGATCTCGTGGGCGCCGTGTGGCTGCCGGGCGACGGCAAGGCCAATCCGACCGACATCACCCAGTCGCTGGCCAAGGGCGCGCGCAACGGCGGCGTCCGCATCTTCGAGAAGACCCGGGTCACGGCGGTCGACACCGAGGAGGGGCCGGGCGGCCCGCGGGTCACCGGGGTGCAGACGACCGCAGGGGCGATCAAGGCGGAGATCGTCGTCAATTGCGCGGGCCAGTGGGCCCGCCAGCTCGGCCGCATGGTCGGCGTCACGGTGCCGCTCTATTCCTGCGAGCACATGTACATCGTCACCGAGAAGATGGAGAACGTGCCGCGCGACCTGCCGGTGATGCGCGATCCCGACGGCTACATCTACTTCAAGGAAGAGGTCGGCGGCCTGCTGATGGGTGGCTTCGAGCCCGAGGCCAAGCCCTGGAACAAGGACGTCATCCCCGACGATTTCGAGTTCGGGATGCTGCCCGACGACTGGGACCAGTTTCAGATCCTGATGGACAACGCGTTGATCCGCGTGCCGTCGCTGGAGAAGACCGGCATCAAGACCTTCATGAACGGCCCGGAAAGCTTCACGCCGGACATGAACTACATCCTGGGCGAGGCGCCGCAGGTCCGGGGCTTCTATGTCGGCGCCGGCTTCAACTCGATGGGCATCGCGAGTTCGGGCGGCGCCGGCATGGCGCTGGCCGAATGGATCGTCGCGGGCGAGCCGACGATGGATCTCTGGCCGGTCGACATCAGGCGCTTCGCCGGCTTCCACGGCAACGATGCCTGGCTACGCAGTCGCGTCGCCGAGACTCTGGGCCTGCACTACAAGATGCCGTGGCCGCAGCGCGAGCAGGAGAGCGGCCGGCCGTTCCGCCGCTCGCCGCTCTACGATCGCCTCAAGGCGCGCGGTGCCTTGTTCGGCAACAAGATGGGCTGGGAACGCCCCAACTGGTTTGCCGGCGCCGGCAAGGTGCCCGAGATGCACTATGGCTGGGGCCGCGGTGCCCCCGGCGGCTGGTTCGACGCCGTCGCCTCCGAGCATCGTGCGACCCGCGAAGGCGTGACGATCGCCGACGAGACCTCGTTCGGCAAGCTGCTGGTGCAGGGCCGCGATGCCGAGGCGGTGCTGCAGCGTCTTTGCGCCAACGACGTCGCCGTGCCGGTCGGACGCACCGTCTATACCGGCGTGCTGAACGAGCGCGGGACGTTCGAGAGCGACCTCACCATCGCGCGGCTGGCGCGCGACAGGTTCCTGGTCATCACCGGTTCAGCCCAACCCATCCGCGACATGGATTGGCTGGGCCGGCACATGCCGGCCGACGCGCACGCCGTGCTGACCGACGTGACGTCGGGCTGGACGGCGCTGTCGGTCATGGGACCGAAGAGCCGCGAGCTGCTCCAGAAGGTGAGCAAGGCCGATCTCTCGAACGAGGGCTTCCCGTTTGCCACGATCCGCGAGATCGGCGTCGGCTACGCCACGGTGCTGGCCTCGCGCCGTACCTACATGGGCGAGCTGGGCTGGGAGCTCTACGTGCCGGTCGAGTTCGCCGTCACCGTGTTCGAGACGCTGCACGAGGCGGGCGCCGAATTCGGCCTGCGCGATGCCGGCTACTATGCCATCGAGACGCTGCGGCTGGAGAAGGGCTACCGGGCCTGGGGCCGCGAGCTGACGCCGGACGACACGCCGTTCCAGGCGGGGCTCGCCTGGGCGGTGAAGCTCGACAAGCCGGGCGGTTTCATCGGCCAGAAGGCGCTGATCGAGGCCAAGGCCAAGCCGCTGGCGCGGCGCTTGGTGTCGGTCGTGCTGGAGGATGCCGAGCCGCTCCTGTGGGGTGGCGAGGCGCTGCTGCGCGACGGCCGGCCGGTCGGCGATCTCACCTCGGCAGGCTACGGCCACACGCTCGGCGCCTCGGTCGGCCTCGGCTACGTGAAGCGCGCCGACGGCCAGGCAATCGATGCCGCTTGGCTGGAAGGCGGTCGCTTCGAGGTGGATCTCGCCGGCACGCGTCTGGCCGCGAAGGTGACCTTGCGGAGCCCGTTCGATCCGGCGGGAACGCGCATCAAAGCCTAAGAGACTCGGACGCTGCCGAAATATTGAAGTGTTGATGCGGTTTTGGATAGAGTTTCCAGAATCGGATGATATTTTCCATCCTGGAGCACGGTCGAGGTGATTGCCGACGCTCCTTGGGGGAGATTTGCGGAATGCGTTCTTTGAGACTCTTTATCGTGATCGCTGTTGCAGCTTTGACATCCGTGTTTGCAGTCGGCTCGGCGCAGGCCGAGGAGACATTCACGTTTCGGATCAAGTCGGACTACCAGTACAAGGTTCAGGTCGCCTTTTTCTCTCAGAGCCGCAACTTCGTGTGGCCGGGACCGGGGGAGGCATTCTCGTTGGACGATTCGCGGACGCAGAGCTTTCCTCTCCGCTGCCGATCCGGTGAAGAGATTTGCTACGGGGCCTGGGTTACGGGGGACGGCAATATGACCTGGGGTGTCGGCCCCAAGAACGATCAGAGTTGCAAGAAGTGCTGCTTTGTCTGCGGCGACGGAGACATGTCGCCCGTCTTGACCTTGAGCGACTAGGTCATCCAGCCATCCGCGCCGAACGGTCGACGCGCCAAGAGAGCAGGGCCGACCCGGGAAGTGAGGTCGGCCGATCCGGTCAGTGCGACGGGGCCTCTTTGGCCGCCTGCGGCAAGGTCGTCCTGAGGCGCGTTTCGGAGAGTTCGCCGGCGGCTTCGAGAATCGGGTAGGCCACCGTCGTCAGGTGGCCGTTGATGCGCTTCAGGTCGCGGATCACATCCATGTGGATCGAGCTGGTCTCGATCGACTCGGGGCGTCCTTCGCGCAGGCGCGCATAGTGGCTGTCGGCGGCGCGGGCCTCGGCCTCGCGCATGGCGGTCTTCTCTGCAACCAGGCGGCGGGCGAGGGTGATGTCGCGCGTCGTGAAGACGTTGAGCGCCAGCCGCAGATTGTCCAGCACGCGGGCGTGGAAGGCGCGCAGCTCGGCGGTGCCTTCGGCCGAGAAGGCGTAGCGGTTCTTGATCTTCTTGGCCGCCAGTTCCATCAGATTCTTGACGATGATGTCGCCGGCATGCTCGAGGTTGGTGACAAACGTCAGGATCTCGACGTAACGCCTGCCGTCGTCTTCACCCAACTCCGTGCGTGATGTCTGGATCAGGTAGAGCTTGATCGCCTCGTAGAGGCTGTCGACCGCATCGTCTGCCGCCTCGATCGCCTTCATGGCGCGCGCGTCGTTCTTCTCGAACACGTCCATCGTCTGGCGCAGCATGTCGGCGACCCTGTCGCCGAGATTGAGCGTCTCGCGCAAGGCGCAGCCCAGCGCTTCGGCCGGCGTGTCGAGCACGTTGGGGTCGAGATTGCGCGGCTTGCCGGGGTCGTCGGTCTGAGGCCGGTCGGGGACGAGGCGGCGGCAGAGAGCGGCCACGGGGTCGATCAGCGGCAGGAAGGCGATGGCGGCCACCACGCTGAAGGCGGTGTGGAAGTTGACCAGCAGGCGCCCGGGCGCCGGGTCGATCATCACCAGCCACTGGTGAAGCTGGCCGAGGAACGGCAGCAGCGCAACGCCGACCGCCCCGCGCGTGATGAGGTTGCCCAGCGGCAGGCGCCGCGCCTCGGTATCGGTGGCGGCCTGGTCGAAATAGGGGGCGATCGCGCCGCCGATGTTGGCGCCGATCACCATCGCCATGCCGAGCTTGGGATCGATGATGCCGGTCGAGGCGAACGACATGACCAGCAGCACGGTCGAGAGGCTGGAGTGGATGAACCAGGTGGCGGCGGCCGCCACGAGGACGCCCATCACATACTCGTTCTGCAGGCCTTCCAGCACGGCCACGAAGGCCGGCGCGGAGCGCAGCGGCAGGGCGGCGGCTTCGAGCAAGTGCAGCGACAGCAGCATCAGGCCAAGGCCGATGGCGACGCGGCCGAGATGGCGCGCCCTGTCGGAGCTGTTCGACAGGAAGGCGATGACGCCGCCGGCGATCATCAGCGGCGACACCCAGCCGAGCGGGAAGGAGAGGATCTGCGCCGTCAGCGTCGTGCCGACATTGGCGCCCAGCATCACCGCCAGCCCGATCGACAGCGAGATCAGGCCGCGACCTGCGAAGGAGGCGAGCAGCAGGGCAGTCGCGGTGCTGGACTGAAGCACGCCCGTCAGCACGACGCCGCCCGTGAAGGCCGTGAACCGGTTGCGCGAACAGGCGCCGATGGCGCGGCGTAAGGTGGCGCCGAACGCACGGGTCAGGCCGGTACGCACCATCCGCACGCCCCACAGCAGCAGGCAGACGCTGCCGAGAACGTTCAGGATGGTATCGAGGCCTTGCATGATCGCGGAATCCTACGCCTCGTCGTTTGACGATGAAAGTTTTTTGACAGTTTTATTACGGCGCGTGCATCAAGAGGCCAGTCGCGTCGCCTCGTCCATGAAGGCTCGAACGAGCGCGACCCTCCGACGCTCCTGGAGGCACACGGCATATTCGGCGACCGCCAGATCCTGGTCGGTGATCGTGATGCGGCGGAAACGCCGATCCTCGCCCAGTTCGCTTGCGAACACGGCGCCGATGCCGAATCCGGCCGCAACCGCCTCGCGCACGCCCTCGCGGGTCTGCACCTCGACGATCGACGCCGGCCTGATGTCGGCGGCCGCCATCGCCTGCTCGAGCACTTCACGGGTGATCGAGCCGCGTTCGCGCAACACCAGCTCCTGCCCGCCCAGGGCCGAGAGGGGCGTGCGGCCGCGTCTGGCGAGGGCATGGCCGGCGGGCGCGAACAGGACCAGCCGGTCGGTTCGCAACCGAACGGCGTGCAGGCGCGGATCGGACAGGCTCTTGGCCATCACGGCGACGTCGGCCTCGTGTCGTAGCAGTCGCTCCAGCACGACCGCGGAATTGTCGATCGACAGGGCAAAGGTGAGGCCGCCGGCCCGTTTGCGCAGCGCGGCCATGATCGGCACGACATGGTGCGCGGAGTCGGCGGCGATGCGCAGATGGCCGCGGGTCAGGGCCTGCTCACCCAACAGCAGCGCCTGCGCCTCGTCCTGGAGCGCGAACAGACGGGTCGTCACGCCGTGCAGCTGCCGGCCGGTCTCGGTGGGCGTGACGGTGCGCCCGCGCCGGTCGAACAGGTGCACGCCATAGGCCTTCTCCAGGGCCGTGACCTGGCCCGAGAGATTGGGCTGGCTGAGGCCGGAGGCGCGCGCAGCGGCGGAGAAGGAGCCGGCCTCGGCCACGAGGTGGAAGGCGCGGAGCTGGGTGGGTGTCATATATGGGAAACCGATAGTTAACATACGGATTATATACTGGACGGATAGAAACCGCGAGGCGATCATCCGCGCCATGACCACCAAGCCAGCTGTCTCCGAAACCGGCGATCCGCTCCTGCTGACGCCCGGCCCGCTCACCACCTCGGCCAGCGTGAAGCAGGCCATGGTCCACGACTGGGGCTCCCGCGATCAGGGCTTCATCGCCATCAACAAGATGGTGCTGGAGAAGATCGTCGAACTGGCCGGCGCGCAGGGGACGCACGTCACCGTGCCGGTGCAGGGCTCCGGCACCTTTGCCGTCGAGGCGATGATCACCAGCTTCGTGCCGAAGTCGGGCAAGCTGCTGGTCGTCATCAACGGCGCCTATGGCCAGCGGGCCAAGAAGATCGCCGAGATCGCCGGCCGCGCGGTGGCGACCTACGAGACGCCGGAGGACACGCCTCCCGATCTCGCCAGACTGGAAGCGATGCTGGTAGCCGATCCGGCCATTACTCACGTCTTCGCCGTCCATTGCGAGACGACGTCGGGCATCCTCAACCCGATCGCCGGGATCGCCGCCCTGGTGAAGAAGCAGGGCCGCCGCCTGCTGGTCGATTCGATGTCGGCCTTCGGCGCGATCGAGATCGACGCGCGCAACGTCTACTATGACGCCCTCGCGGCCTCCTCGAACAAGTGCCTCGAAGGTGTGCCCGGCCTCGGCTTCGTGGTCTGCCGCACTTCGGCGCTGGCCGAGTGCAAGGGCAACGCGACCACGCTGGTGCTCGACCTGTTCGACCAGGCCGAGGGCTTCGCCAAGACCGGCCAATACCGCTTCACGCCGCCGATCCACGTCATCGTGGCACTGGGCAAGGCGATCGAGGAGCACGCTGCCGAAGGCGGCGTCGAAGGCCGCGGCAGGCGCTATCGCGAGAATGCCAAGGTGCTGATCGATGGCATGCGCGCGATGGGCTTCCAGACGCTGCTGCCGAACGACCTGCAGGCGCCGATCATCGTCACCTTCCACATGCCGACCGATCCGAAGTTCGTCTTCCAGAATTTCTATGACGGACTCAAGGACCGCGGCTACGTGATCTATCCGGGCAAGCTCACCGTGGCGGATTCGTTCCGCATGGGCTGCATCGGCCGGCTCTATCCGGACCACATGCGCGGCGCCCTGGCGGCGGTCCGCGAGGTGCTGGACGAGATGCGGGTCACCAACGGCGGCCCGGCGCTGGCCGCAGAGTAGGGGAACGAACATGGCACCCGACAGCATCAACGTCAGCGGCGGCGATATCTCCGTCAACGGCCGCAGCTACCGCCTGCCGCGCCAGCCCGTCGTCGTGGTCTGCGTCGACGGTTCTGAGCCGGGCTACATCGAGCGCGCCGTCGAGGCGGGCCGGGCGCCGTGGTTTGCCAAGGTCCTGAAGGAAGGCACCAACCTGGTCGGCGACTGCGTGGTGCCGAGCTTCACCAACCCGACCAACCTGTCGATCGTCACCGGCCGTCCGCCGTCGGTCCATGGCATCTGCGGCAACTACTTCCTCGATCCCGAGACGGGCAAGGAAGTGATGATGAACGATCCGAAGTTCCTGCGGATCGAGACGCTGTTCCCCGCCTTCCAGCGCGCCGGCTGCCGCATCGCGGTCATCACCGCCAAGGACAAGCTGCGCGGCCTGCTGGGCAAGGGACTCGAACTGGGCGCCGGTAAGGCCTGCTCCTTCTCGTCGGAGAAGTCGGACAAGGCGACGCTCGCCGACAACGGCATCGAGCATGTGAACGAGCTGGTCGGCATGGGCGTGCCGGACGTCTACAGCGCCGGCCTCTCGGAGTTCGTGTTCGCCGCCGGCGTCAGGCTGATGGAGCGCGACCGGCCGGAAATCATGTATCTGTCGACCACCGACTACATCCAGCACAAGCACGCGCCGGGCGCGCCGGTCGCCAATGACTTCTACGCCATGATGGACGGCTACCTGGCGAAGCTCGATGCCATGGGCTGCACCATCGTCGTCACGGCCGACCACGGCATGAACGCCAAGTTCGGCAGCGACGGCCAGCCCGACGTGATCTATCTGCAGGACGTGTTCGACGGCTGGGTGGGCAAGGACAAGGCCCGCGTCATCCTGCCGATCACGGATCCCTATGTCGTGCATCACGGTGCGTTGGGCTCCTTCGCGGTCGTCTATTGCGATAATCCCAAGGAGTGGGCCGCCAAGCTGAAGGCGATGCCGGGCATCGAAGCGGCGCTCACCAAGGAAGAGGCGGCAGCCCGGTTCGAGCTGCCGGCCGATCGGCTGGGCGATCTCATCGTCGTGTCGACCCAGCACAAGGTGCTGGGCACCTCGGCCTCGCGGCACGATCTCTCGGGCCTCACCGAGCCGCTGCGCAGCCATGGCGGCGTCTCCGAGCAGCGCGTCCCGCTGCTGTGCAATCGCAAGCTCGCGAAGGGCGACAGCGGTTCGCATCGCTGGCGCAACTTCGACGCCTTCGATCTCGCCCTCAACCTCGTCGCCTGAGAGACCGCCCAGATGGATACGATCACCCGCACGGGCTCCGACGTCCGGCACGAATATCTCCGCATTGCCGGCCGGAAGGTCGAGACCCAGGCGCGCCTCGAGGTGCGCTTCCCCTGGGACAACCGCCTGGTCGGCACCGTGCCGCGCGCCACGCCCGAGCTGGTCGCCGAGGCCTTCCAGATCGCCCACGACTACAAGCCGAAGCTGACGCGCTATCAGCGCCAGCAGATCCTGCTCAAGACGGCGGATCTCCTGGTCTCCCGCAAGGAAGAGCTGTCGCGCCTGATCACCCTGGAATCAGGCCTCTGCCTGAAGGACTCCCTCTACGAGGTTGGCCGCGCCTACGACGTCTTCACGTTCGCCGGCCAGCTCTGCATGCTGGACGACGGGCAGACCTTCTCCTGCGATCTCACCCCGCACGGCAAGTCGCGCAAGATCTTCACCCTGCGCCAGCCGCTGAATGCCATCTCGGCGATCACGCCGTTCAACCATCCGCTGAACATGGTGGCGCACAAGCTGGCGCCGGCCTTCGCAACCAACAACTGTGTCGTGCTGAAGCCGACCGAGCTGACGCCGCTCACGGCGCTGTTCCTCGCGGACACGCTCTACGAGGCGGGCCTGCCGCCGGAGATGCTGTCGGTCATCACCGGCAACCCCTCCGACATCGGCGACGCGATGATCGTCGATCCGCGCGCCGACCTCGTCACCTTCACGGGCTCCGTCCGGGTCGGCAAGTACATCGCCGAGAAGGCGGGCTACAAGCGCATCGTCCTCGAACTGGGCGGCAACGACCCGCTGATCGTCATGGAGGATGCCGACCTAGACAAGGCAGCCGAGCTGGCGGTCGCGGGCGCCACCAAGAATTCCGGCCAGCGCTGCACTGCCGTGAAGCGCATCCTGGTGGTCGACAAGGTGGCCGATGCCTTCGTCGAGAGGGTGCTGGCCAAGGCGAAGAAGCTGAAGGCCGGCGATCCGCTCGATCCCGAAACCGATGTCGGCACCGTGATTCACGAGCGCGCCGCGACGCTGTTCCAGAACCGGGTGAGCGAGGCGGTGGCGAAGTACGGCGCGAAGCTGCTCCATGGCAACGATCGCCAGGGCGCGCTCTTCCCG
>CAIYWM010000484.1 GCA_903929895.1 uncultured Alphaproteobacteria bacterium | reverse complement strand
CCTGATTGCCGAACGGCTGCTGCTGGGCATGCCGGAGGTGCGGCAGGTGGCGCGCCGCACCGGGCGGGCCGAGCTCGACGAGCATGCCGAGGGTGTCCACTCCTCCGACATCGAGGTCGACCTGAAGCCCGGCGGCCGGCCCAAGACCGAGATCGTCGCCGATATGCGGCAGCGCCTGGCCGTTCTGCCGCTGTCGACCAATGTCGGCCAGCCGATTTCCCACCGGCTGGACCACATGCTGTCGGGCGTCCGGGCAGAGATCGCGCTCAAGATCTTCGGCGACGACCTCGACACGCTGCGCGGCACGGCCGAGGCGCTGCGCGCGAAGCTCGCGGCGATCCCCGGTCTCGCCGACCTGCAGGTCGAGAAGCAGGTGCGCATCCCGCAGCTCGAGATCCGCGTCGACTACGCGCGGGCCGCGCTCTACGGCCTGCAGCCGGCCGCCGTCGTCGACCATCTCAGCCGGCTGTCGAGCGGCCGCGTCGTGAGCCGCATCGTCGACGGCTATCGCCGCTTCGACGTCGTGCTGCGGCTCGACGATTCGACGCGCACGCCCGAGCGGCTGGGTGACCTGCTGATCGAGACCCCGTCGGGCTGGATCCCCGCCCGGCAGATCGCCGACATCCGCGAGACCGACGGCCCGAACCAGATCCTGCGCGAGAACGGCAAGCGCCGCGTCGTGGTGCTGGCCAACGGCGACGGCAGCCGCGACATGGCGGCCATCGTCGCCGACATACGGCGCGTGCTGGAGGAGACGCGGCTGCCCGAGGGCTATTTCACCAGCCTCGAAGGCACGTTCCAGGCGCAGGAGGAATCGGCGCGCACGATCGGCCTGCTGTCGATCGCGTCGCTGTCGCTGATCTTCGCCATCCTCTACAGCCGCTACCGTTCGGCGGCGCTGGCGTCGATGATCATGGGCAGCATCCCGCTGGCGCTGATCGGCTCGGTGGCAGCGCTGGCGCTGGCCGGCCAGCCGCTGTCGGTCGCCAGCATGATCGGCTTCATCACGCTGACCGGCATCGCGGCGCGCAACGGCATCCTCAAGATCAGCCACTGGATCAACCTGTCGCTGGCGCCGGACGGGCTGCCGTTCGGCCGCGAGCTGGTCGTGCGCGGCAGCCTCGAGCGCATGACGCCGGTGCTGATGACGGCGCTGTCGGCCGGGGTCGCGCTGGTGCCGCTGCTGATCGACGCGGCCACCCCGGGCAAGGAGATCCTGCACCCGGTCGCGGTGACGATCTTCGGTGGCCTGGTCAGTGCGACGCTGCTCGATGCGTTCCTGACGCCGATCCTGTTCCTGAAGTTCGGGGCGAAGCCGCTGGAGCGCCTGCGCGCCGCCCGCGCCTCGTCGCCGGTGGCCGCCGCCACGGCCGAAGCGTTCTGATCAACCAAGAGTGAAAGAGAGGGACACCATGACGAGACGACGGATCATCCTCGGCGCGGCCGCACTGGCCATCGCGGTCCCCTGGACACTGGGGGCCGCGGTGCTTCCCGCCCGCGCACACGATGCCAAGGGCCCCAATGGCGGCCGGGTCACCGACGCCGGCAAGTATCACGTCGAGCTGGTCGGCAAGGGAACGCGCCTTGACGTGTTCGTTTCTGACGCCAACGACGCGCCGCTGCCGGCCACCGGCTTCAAGGCGCTCGCGATCCTGGTGATCGAGGGCAAGTCGCAGCGCATCCCGCTGCAGCCCGAAGGCGGCGACCGGCTGACCGGCACCGCGCCGGCGCCGCTTCCGTCGACGCCCAAGGGCGTCGTCCAGCTCACGGCCCCGGACGGGACCGTCGCGCAGGCCCGGTTCAACTGAAACAGCACAGGAGAAACTCATGAAGACGATAGCGATCGCCGCCACCGCCGCCGCCCTGCTGATCTCGCTGGCCGGCAACGCCTTCGCACAGGCGCACAACCACGGCAGCGGCCCCAATGCGCAGGGCATGTCGGGGATGCAGGACATGATGCCCCAGCCTTCCGATTCGCCGTCCGTCCGGGCGCAGAAGGAAGCGCACATGGCAATGATGAAGAACATGAACGTGCCGCTGACCGGCGACGCCGATGTCGATTTCGTGCGCGGGATGATCCCGCATCACCAGGGCGCCATCGACATGGCCCGGATCGAGCTGCAGTACGGCAAGGATCCCGAAGTCCGTAAGCTGGCCGAGAAGATCATCGCAGACCAGGAGAGGGAAATCGCCGAGATGAAGGCCTGGCTGGCCAAGCGCGGGAAATAGACCGGGCCTACGGCGGCTCCTTCCGGGACCTCGGCTTCCTGGGTTCCACCGCCGAGCTCCAGTTCACGCCTTCCATCGTCTTGAGCAGCGCCTTGGCGGCCGCCGCGTCGGCGCCGTCCTCGCCGAGCCAGCTCGCCCAGGCCGTGTCGTCGAGGATCGCCGGCATGCGCGGGTCGTCTTCGCGCGCCTTGACCGT
>CAIYWM010000483.1 GCA_903929895.1 uncultured Alphaproteobacteria bacterium | reverse complement strand
CCGCCGGGCTCACACGCGCGCGGCGAGTTCGCAGGGCTCGGCGCCGTCGAGGCGAGTTTCTGACCCCTCGTCATCCTGAGCGCAGCGAAGGACCTTTGCGGGCGCCAAGTAAAGGTCCCTCGCTGCGCTCGGAATGACACCGATGGGTGGCGGCGCTTCGCTATCCTGGTGGGGATGCTTCGGTCCCCGCCGCAACAACGGCGTGCCTGCCGGGGGCAGTGTCCGCCGCATGACAAGTCTCGCTTCTCCCGCGCCCTTCTTCGGCCGCCGCGTCGTCGCGGCCGCTTTCGTGCTCGCCGTGTTCGGTTGGGGCCTCGGCTTCTATGGGCCGCCCATCTATCTCCAGTCGGTGCGTGAGGCGCGGGACTGGTCGCTCGTGCTGGTCTCGTCCGCCGTCACCCTGCACTTCCTGGTGGGCGCCGTCGTCGTGGCTAACCTGCCTTCTCTCTATCGCCGCTTCGGCCTGCCGTCGCTCACCAAGGCGGGCGCCATCCTCCTGGCGGCGGGCATCGTTGGGTGGGCGGTCGCGCAAGAGCCATGGCAACTCCTGCTGGCCACCTTCCTGAGCGGTGCCGGCTGGGTCGCGATGGGGGCCGCCGCCGTGAATGCCATCGTGGCGCCGTGGTACGCGGTGCGGCGGCCGTCGGCGCTTTCGATGGCCTATAACGGTGCCAGTATCGGCGGCGTCGTGTTCTCGCCTTTGTGGGTCGCAGCCATCGCGGCCTTCGGCTTTCCCATCGCCGCCGCCGTCATCGGTGGGGTGATGGTGGTCGCGATCTGGTTGCTCGCAGATCATGTCTTCGCGCACACGCCTCAGTCGCTCGGGCAGGTGCAGGATGGCGAGATCCTTACGCAGGCGGTCGGCACGTCGGCGCCGGTCGAGCGCCCCCTGCCGGGCGCATTGCTGTGGCGCGACCGTCGTTTCCTCACCCTGACCGCGGCGATGGCGCTCGGCCTGTTCGCCCAGATCGGCCTGATCGCCCATCTCTTCTCTCTGCTCGTGCCGGTGTTCGGCGGACCGACGGCCGGCATCCTCATGGGGCTGGCGACGGCGGCGGCGATCGCGGGCCGGACGCTGGTCGGATGGCTGATGCCGCAGGGTAGCGACCGGCGGCTGGTCGCCTGCCTCAGTCACGTGGTGCAGATCGCGGGATCCCTGGCGCTGCTGTGCGCCGCTGGAACGGATGTTGTGTTGCTTGTGGTGGGCGTGGTGCTGTTCGGCGCGGGGATCGGAAACACCACGTCGCTGCCGCCGCTGATCGCACAGGTCGAATTCAGCACGGCCGACGTTCAGCGCGTCGTGCCGTTGATCGTGGCGGTCGGGCAGGGAACCTATGCATTCGCGCCGGCCGCTTTCGGCTGGCTGCGGACGCTGTCACCAGCGGAAGGGATGCCGGTGTTCGTCGCGGCCGCCCTGATCCAGGCGGCCGCGATCGTACTCTTCCTCGTCGGAAGAAAGTCCTAGTAGTACCAGCCCGGATACGGGTAGCCGCCCCAGGGGCCCCAGTCCCAGTCGTTCATCGAGTTGATGTTGGCCGTCATCTGCTGCTCGTCCGCCAGGTTCTTCTGGAAGACGTTGTTGCGATAGGTGCCGTAGGCCGCCGCGTTGCCGACATAGATGCACACGCACACCGTCGGGTCCGGATAGACGTAGAACACCTGGCCGTTCTTGATCTCGCGCGAGAACTTGTGCGGCGGCAGGTTCTTGAACGCCGCCTGGCGCTGCGGCGTGTTCGCGGGCACGAACTTGAAGCCCGCCGCCACCATCATGTCTTCCTTGTTCGCGATCACCTGCTGCGGGTTCTGGCAGGCGGCAACGGCAGCGCCCATTCCAAGAACCAAAGAGAGAGTGGCAATCCGCTTCATCTACGTCCTCCGTATCATTCCTCTGTCAGGCGCCTGACCATTTGGGTGCCCGCTTTCCCAGGAAGGCCGCCATGCCCTCGCGGAAGTCGGCGCTACCGTAAGCCAGTCTGATGAGATCGTCGATGTTCTCGTCGCCCAGGCGCGCCTGCAGGCGGCGCAGCGCCTCCTTGGTGACCTGCATCGTGAGGGGGGCGTGGCCGGCAATGGTATTCGCCAGTTCCCCGGCGCGGGCGAGCAGGGCCGCCTGGTCGGGCAGCAGCTCGCTGATCAGGCCGCAGGCCAGCGCTGACGGCGCATCCATCAGCTTGGCGAGCAGCACCATTTCCTTGACCCTCTGGGGGCCGATGAGGGCTGCTAGGCGGGCATAGTTGCCCATCGACAGGCAGTTGCCGAGCGTGCGCGCGATCGGGAAACCGAACTGGGCGCTGGCCGATCCGATCCTGAGGTCGCAGACCGCCGCGATCGCCGCGCCGCCGCCGGTGCAGAAGCCGTTGATGGCGGCGATGGTGGGCACGGTGCAGCGCTCGATTTCGCCCAGGATGCGATCCATCTTGAGTTCGTAGGCGATGCCGTCCTCGCCGCTCTCGAAGCTCTGGAACTGGGCGATGTCGGTGCCGGCCGCAAAGGCCTTGTCGCCGCCGCCGGTGACCACCAGGGCGCGGACCTCGCCGGTCTTGCCCACACGCGCGCAGATCTCGGCCAGACCCTCGTACATCGCAAAGGTCAGCGCGTTGCGGGCCTTGGGCCGGTTGAACGTCACCCAGCCGATCTCGCCACGCTTCTCGAAAAGCAGTTCTTCGGTCATGTCATCCAGTGTGCTGATTTGTGCGCCGCGACATCATCGTCTATGTCGCCGTGGGCCGCAAACGGGCATAGGCAAGGCATGGCATTCGAACGGCTTCTCAAGGGCTTCGCGGACTTCCGGGTTGGTTACTATCAGGAGCATCTCGACCTTTTCGAGAAGCTCGCGACGGAAGGGCAGTCGCCCAAAATCCTGATCATCGGCTGTTCCGATGCGCGGATCGATCCGGGGATTCTCACCCAGACCAAGCCCGGCGACATCTTCACCGTGCGCAACGTGGCGGCGATGGTGCCGCCGGCCCAGATCCCTCCCGATGAGCGCCATCACGGCACCTCGGCCGCCATCGAGTTCGCCGTCCGCGGCCTCGGCGTCGAGCACATCGTCGTGCTGGGCCACGCGCTCTGCGGTGGCATCGGCGCGCTGGTCGACGGCAGCCGGGGCGCGTATGCGCACTACGATTATCTTTCGACCTGGACCAGCATTGCGCAGGAGACCCGCGACCTCGTCGTCGAGGAACTCAAGGGCCGGCCGCGCGAGGAGATCACGCGCGCCGTCGAACAGGCCGCCGTCGTGAACAGCGTCAGCAACCTGATGGGCTATCGCTGGATCGAGGAGCGGGTGAAGGCCGGCACGCTGACCCTGCACGCCTGGTGGTTCAACCTGACGGTGGGCCAGCTCTATGCCTTCGATCCGGAGACGCTGAAATTCGCTGCCGTCGTCGGCGTCAAGCTCGACGCCGCCGTGACCGCGCGCACGCCGCTTTCTGCCCTCAAGCCGGAAGCCTTCGCGGCGGCGCTCGCCGGCAAGACGCCCGCGTTCTGACGGCCTGCGGCCGTCATCCCGAGCCCTTGCGAGGGATCTAGGCCGACAGCGACTCGATCGCCGCGTCGACGCCGCCGGGCACGAACGGCACGCCCGCGGTCTTCATCGCGAGTTCGGTCGTGGCGAGGCAGCCCAGCAGCATCGGTTCGTTGAGGTCGCCCATGTGGCCGATGCGGAACATCTTGCCCATCATCTTGCCCAGCCCGCCGCCCAGCGACAGGTTGAAGCGATCGACGGCGGCCTTGCGCAGCGGGTCGGAGCTGACGCCCTCGGGCATCACCACCGCGGTCACCGAGTTCGAGAGCCGGTCCTCGTTCTGGCAGAAGAGCTGCGGCCCCTTGCCGTCGGAACCCCACACGCGCACCGCGGCGCGCGTCGCTTCGGCGAGGCGGGCATGGCGCGCGAACACCGCATCCAGGCCTTCCTCCTCCAGCATCTTCAGCGATTCCTGCAGGCCGAAGAACATGTGCACGGGCGCGGTGCCGACGAACTTCTGCGGCGCGCGGCCGGTCATCATCTCCCAGCTCCAGTAGTGCCGCGGCGTCTTGGACTTGCGCGACACTTCCAGGGCCTTGTTGCTGACGCCGGTCATCGACATGCCGGTGGGCAGCATCAGGCCCTTCTGGCTGCCGCCGACGGTGAGGTCGATGCCCCATGCATCCATCTTGTATTCCATGCTGGCGAGCGACGAGATCGTGTCGCTGAGCAGCAGGGCCGGATGCTTGGCCTCGTCGATCGCGCGGCGCACTTCGGCCAGCGGCAGGACCATGCCGGTCGCGGTTTCGTTGTGGACGGTCAGGACCGCCTTGATCTTGTGTTCCTTGTCGGCGGCAAGCCGCTCGGCGATCCGGGAAATGTCGGCGCCCTGGCGCTGGTCGGCGGGGATCGTCTCAACCTTGATGTCGAGATGGTTCGCCATCTCGGTCCAGCTCTCGGAGAAGTAGCCGGTCTCGACCATCAGCACGGTTTCCCCGGGCGAGAACAGGTTGGCGAGGGCGGCTTCCCAGGCGCCGTGACCGGTCGAGGTATACATGAACAGATTCTGGTCGGTCTTGAGCACGCGCTTCACGCCGTTGTGGCAGGCGTGATGGATGGCCAAGAACTCATCCGACATGAAATCGATTACGGGCCGGTCCATGGCGCGAAGCACACGGTCGGGAATGTTGGTCGGGCCGGGATTGTTGAAGAATTGACGGCCACGGGGCTTGGCGTTCACGGCGTTCCTCCACCTTGAGACGGCGGACTGTGACGCGAGGCCCTTGGCGAAACAAGCGAGACAAGCGATGCTCAGCCATTAGCTGGGTTGAGGGCAAGTATGACCGTGCAGGACAAAGATTCATCGCAGACGAATTCGGCCGTGGTCGCCGACTACAAGGCCAGGACGGGCAAATCGGCGGCTCTGTTCGAGCGCGCCCACAAGGTGCTGCCGAGCGGCATCACGCACGATGCGCGCTACCTCGACCCCTATTCGATCCACGTCTCGAGGGCGGTGGGTCCGCGCAAGTGGGACGTCGACGGCAACGAGTATGTCGACTATTTCGGCGGCCACGGCGCCATGCTGCTCGGCCATTCGCATCCCGCCGTCGTCGAGGCGGTGAAGCGCCAGATCGAACTCGGCACGCATTACGGCTCCAGCCACGAGCTGGAAGTGCGCTGGGCCGAGCTGGTGTGTGAGCTGACGCCCTGCGCCGAGCGGGTCCGCTTCACCGCGTCGGGCACCGAGGCCTCGCACATGGCGATCCGCCTCGCGCGCGCCCACACGGGCAAGGACAAGATCCTCCGCTTTGTCGGCCACTTCCACGGCTGGCACGACCATGTGACGGCGGGCGCGGGCGCGACCTATGACGGCGGCACGACGCCCGGGGTGCCGCAGGAGGTGAGCTCGCTTTCGATTGTCATGCCGAGCAGCGACGTCGCTGCCGTCGTGAAGGTGATCGAGGAGCGCGACGATATCGCGGCCGTCATGTTCGAGCCGTCGGGGGCGTCGTGGGGCCAGGTGCCGCTGCCGCCGGGATTTATCCAGGCGGTGCGCGATGCCACGGCGAAGAAGGGCGTCGTCATGCTGATGGACGAGGTCATCACCGGCTACCGCTGGTCCTCGGGCGGTGCGCAGAAGGCGTTCGGCATCACTCCCGATCTCTGCATCCAGGCCAAGATCGTGGCTGGCGGCCTGCCGGGCGGCGCGGTTTCGGGCAAGCGCGAGATCATGGACCGTATCGATCATGTCGCGACCGCGGCCCGCAAGATCGAGCGCATCCTTCATCCCGGCACCTTCAACGCCAATCCCCTGTCGGCTGCCGCGGCGGTCACCGCGCTGTCGCTGGTGCGCGACGAGGACCTCGCCGAGAAGGCCAACAAGACGGCGGCTGAACTGCGCGCGGCGCTGACCGAGGTGCTGGTTCAGGAAGGCGTGCCGTGGGGCATCTACGGCCAGAGCTCGACGTTCCTGATCTATCCCAATCCGTTCGGCGATCAGATCGATCCCGCGACCTTCGATCCGCATAAGGTGCCGATCGAGAAGCTCAAGGGCGCGCGCGGCGCGGGTCCGCTCACCGGCAAGATCCGCATGGGCCTGATGACCCATGGCGTCGACGTCATGGGCTCCCCCGGCGGCTTCGTCTCGGCCATGCACGGCGGGGCGGAGATCGAGAAGACGGTCCACGCGCTGCGCCAGACGGTGCGGGCGCTGAAGGCCGAACGCGAAGTGAAGGCGGCTTAGCACTTTCCTTCTCCTCCCCCGTCTTGCGGGGGAGGCCGGGAGGGGGAGAGCAACGAGACAATGCCTCCGGGAGAGAGACATCATGTACGGAATGACCAAGCCCGTTCACGCGACCGAGTTCACGCGGCTGCCCGACAGGTTCCGCAAGCCTGGGCGCACGTCGTGGGGCGATGCCAATGCGGTGGGCCAGTTGCTCGATTCGTTCCTCGAAGGGCCGAGCTTCGATCGTGCGGGCAATCTCTACGTCACCGACATTCCGTTCGGCCGCGTCTTCCGCATCAGCCCGGAAGGCGAATGGACCCTGGTTACGGAGTATGACGGCTGGCCGAACGGGCTGAAGATCCACAAGGATGGCCGCATCTTCATCACCGACTACAAGCGCGGCATCGTTCTGCTCGATCCCGACACCGGCACGGTGACGCCGCTGCTCGAGACGCGCGGCTCGGAGAGCTTCAAGGGTGTGAACGACCTGTTCTTTGCGCAGAATGGCGATCTCTATTTCACCGACCAGGGTCAGACGGGCCTGCACGACCCGACCGGCCGCGTCTATCGCTACGACACGGCAGGCAAGCTCACGATGCTGGTCAACACCGTGCCCAGCCCCAACGGGCTGGTGATGAACAAGGCCGAGACCGTCCTCTATGTCGGCGTCACGCGCGGCAACGCCGTCTGGCGCCTGCCGCTGATGGGCGACGGGGCGGCAAGCAAGGTCGGGCTGTTCATCCAGATGAGCGGCGGCCATGCCGGCCCCGACGGCATGGCACTCGACGAGGAGGGCGGCCTGGTGATCGCCCATCCCAGCACCACGGCGTGGCGCTTCGATGCTCTTGGTCGGCCGACGCATCACGTCGACTGCGGTGACGATATCTTTTGCACCAACGTCGCCTTCTCCGGCCACGATCTCTATGTCGTGGTGTCGCGCCGCAGCGAGAAGGTGGAGGCCGGCACGATCCTCAAGGCGACCATGCCCGTGCCCGGCAAGGCGATGTTCTCGCACGCCTAGAGTACATCTACTATTTGGCGATCGGGTCGTAGCCGTAGTCGAAGGTCAGCTCTTCGCCCTTGGAGACGCGGCGTATGGACCACGCCTCGACCATCCAGCGATCGTGGACCTGGAGCATCCGCCATTCACAGTTCGGCTCCGGATCGTGGTTGATCAGGGAGATGTGACCGATCGCGACAAGGCCGCGTCGGGAGTTGAGAGGATGATCGAAGTAGTTCCCGTTCAGGACAGTCTCGGTGACATGCCTGATGTCCCGCCCGGGAAGCTCCCAAGTGAAGCAGTCATCGATCTTGGTGCGCGGGGCGATGATGGCGCATGCGGTCAACCCAAGGCCACGACCGGGGATCGCCGTGACCCGATAAGGTCGGACGATGAGAGGGGTCTTAACGCGCTTCACGTGCTGGCGGCTTCTACAACTCTGTTTACTTGCAAGGGGCTCACTTCTTCCCGAACAGCCGCGTGCTGATAATGAGGTGGCAATACTCGATCACCCTGTGGCCGATCAAGTGTTCGAAGCACCCCGGGCGCCGAATCCCCGCAGGCACACCCATCGGCGGCTCTCGAGTAGCAATGGCCGTGCCGATCAGCGGCAAGGGCGTGTATAGTCGGGCCCGATGATCACCATCGGAAAGCTCGAACCGTCCGACCGCGCGCAATGGGAAGTGCTGTTCCGCGGCTACATGGATTTCTACGAGCGCACGTTGCCGCAGGCGATGTACGACCGCGCCTGGAGCGAGTTCGCGAAAGACACGCGCATGCACGCGCTGGGCGCCCGCCTCGACGGGCGCCTGGTCGGCATCACGCACTTCCTGATCCACGCCAACACGTCATCCGACGATGTCTGCTACCTGCAGGACCTGTTCACCTCGGCCGAGGTGCGCGGCAAGGGCGTGGCGCGGACGCTCATCCAGGCCGTCGCCGACTGGGCAAAGGCGCAAGGCTGCCCGCGCCTCTACTGGCAGACGCAGGCGAGCAACACGACAGCGCGGCTGCTTTACGACAAGATGGCCGTTAACCGCGGCTTCATTCGCTACGATATCGAGTTGGCTTAACGCCGGCCCTTGCCGATATGGGCAACGGCCTCGATCTCGACGAGGATCTCCGGCGCGGCGAGGGCGCTGACCTCGACCAAGGTCGAAGCCGGGAAATCGCCGGTGAAGAATTCGCGCCGTGCTTCCCAGACCTTGGTGTTATTGGCGATCCGGGTGAGGAAGATCGTGATCTTCACGACGTCGGACATGGCGCCGCCGGCCGCCTCGACCAGCGACTTGATCTTGCCGAAGATCACCTTGGCCTGGGCGTATTCGTCCATCTTGCCCAGCGCCTCGGGATCGGCACCGCGCGCGGTCATGCCGGAGACATAGGCGACGCCATCGACCACGAGGCAGTTCGACCAGCGCTCGGCCGGCGGTTCGGCGACGTCGGGCGAGGTCACGCGGCGGATGGTCATGTCGTCTGCTCCTTCGTTCGATTATCCAGGCTTGGCGCCCGAAGCTTTCACGACAGGGGTCCACTTGTCGATCTCGCCCTGGATGAAGCGCGTCACCTCGGCTGGCGTCATCGTGCTGCCTTCGGCGCCGATCTCTTCCCAGCGCTTGATGACGGCGGGCTCCTTCAGCACGGCCTGCATCTCGGTCGCCAGCCGGTCGACGATCGGCTGCGGCGTCTTCGCGGGGACCGAGATGCCGAACCAGGAATAGGAAATCAGGTCCGGGTAGCCCAGCTCCTTCATGGTCGGCACGTCGGGAAAGGCGGGGCTGCGCGTCTCGCCGCTCACCGCCAGGGCATTCACCTTGCCGGCCTTGATGTGCGGAGCGGCCGAGGGCAGCGAGTCGAACATCACCGGCACGTTGCCCGCGATCGTGTCGATCATGGCCGGGCCGGCGCCGCGATAGGGAACGTGGACCAGGCCGGCGCTGATCACCTGCTCGAGGCGTGCGCCCAGCAGATGGTTGCTCGAGCCCGCGCCCGAGGTCGCGTAGGAGACCTTGCCGGGATTGGCTTTGGCGTAGTCGACGAACTCCTTGAAGGTCTTGGCCTGGAAGTTCGGGTTGGCGACCAGGACGCTGGGATTGGTCGAGGCGATGGAGACGTGGATGAAGTCGCCCATCGGATCGAAGTCGCCGCCGCCATAGAGCGTGGGCGAGATCGACAGGCCCGAGATCACCGACATCAGCAGCGTGTAGCCGTCGGGCGGAGACTTGGCGACGATCGCCGTGCCGACCATGGCACCCTTGCCGGGCTTGTTGTCGACGATGATGTTCTGGCCAAGCTTCTGGCCGAGATACTCGGCGACCATGCGGGCCACGACGTCGGTCGTGCCACCAGGTGCATAAGGTACGACGAGCTTGATGGGCTTGCTGGGCCACGGCGCGGCCTGACTCGAAGTCTGGGCGGCGGCGGGGGTCACGGCGGCGACGAGCGTCGCGGCGACGAAGGAGCGGCGGTTGAGCATGCACGGAGTATACTCGGGAGATGAGTGATCCCAAGGTTCTGTTCTCCGCCCTTTTCGAGCCGCGACGTGTCGCGCTGATCGGTGCCTCGTCGGATGTGACCAAAACGACATCGCGGCCCCAGCGTTTCCTGCGCAAGCACGGCTTCAGCGGCGAGATCCTGCCGGTCAATCCGTCGCGCAGCGAAATACTGGGTGAGCCGGCCTACAAGGATCTCGACGCGATCCCGGGCGAGATCGACCACGCCTACATCCTCCTGAACGGGGAGGCCGCGGTGCGCGCGCTCGCCGATTGCGGTCGGCGCGGCGTCAGAGTCGCTTCGATTCTGGCCGGCGGCTTCGCCGATGCGGGCGAGGCCGGCGCATCGTTGCAGGACGAACTGTCGAAGGTCGTGCAGGAGACCGGCATCCGACTGGTCGGTCCCAACAGCATCGGCACGGTGAGCACCGATCCCGCCGTGGCGCTGACGGCCAATGCGGCCTTTGCCGTGGAGAAGTTGCGCAGCGGCGCCTGGGCCGTCGTGAGCCAGAGCGGCAGCCTGATCGGCGCATTGCTGTCGCGGGCCGACGCGCGCGGCATCGGCTTCTCGCGGTTGATCTCCGTCGGCAACGAGGTCGATCTCGCGGTGGGCGAGATCGCGGACCTGCTGGTCGACGATCCGAAGACAAAGGCCATCCTGCTGTTCATGGAGACCTTGCGTGACGGCGAGCGGCTGGCGCGCGCGGCTCGCCGGGCATACGAAGCGGGCAAGCCGATGATCGCCTACAAGCTCGGCCGCTCCGATATCGGCCAGGAGCTCGCCAAGTCTCATACCGGCGCCATCGCCGGCTCCGATGCGACCTTCGATGCCTTCTGCCGTCGACACGGCATCGCCCGCGTCTCGATGTTCGAATCGCTGATCGACGTGCCGTCGCTGCTGACCGGTCACGCAAAGTCGAGGCGCGGCGGCCGACGCGTGGCGGTGGCGACGACGACGGGCGGCGGGGCGGCGATGGTGGTGGAGAGCATGGCGATGGCCGGTCTCGACATCGTCGGTCCACCCTGCAATCTCGTCGAGTGGCTGAAGCCGCATGGCATCGCGGCCGGCGACGGCAAGCTGGTCGATCTCACCCTGGCCGGCGCCAAGCCCGAGATCGTCGCCGGCACGATCGAGCGGCTGCTGGCCGACGACGGCAACGATGCCGCGATCTTCGTGGTCGGCTCCTCGGCGCAGTTCAATCCCGAGCTCGCCGTCGAGCCGCTGCTACGCTTCGCAGGGTCGGCCAAGCCGTTCGCCGTGGCGCTGACGCCGTCGGCGGAGAAGTCGCTGGCGCTGCTGACAGCGGCCGGCGTGCCGGCCTTTCGCCATCCCGAATCCTGCGCCGAGGCAATGGCCCTCTGTCTTCTGCGGACGCCGCCGCAACCCGTGCCGCGTCTCGCCGAACCGGCCATCGACGCGATCGCAGCGCTGGAGGCAGGTCGTGCGTCCGGCTTCGACGAGCGCCGCGCCGCGGATTTCTTCGCCGCGCTCGGCATCCCTATGGCCAAGTCTGTGGCGGTCCCGGATGTCCGGCGCGTCGCCGCTGCCGTCGGCGAGGTCGGCTCGCCCGTGGTGCTGAAGATTCTGTCGGTGGATATTCCTCACAAGACCGAAGCGGGTGGCGTGGCGCTCGGTATTCCCGATGGTCAGACGGCTGCTATCGCGGCGCGCGAGATCGAGAAGCGGGTGAAGGCCACCGCCCCCGGCGCGCGGCTGCAAGGCTTCCTCGTGCAGAAGATGGAGCGCGGGCTCGTCGAAGTGATTCTGGGCTACCGTCGCGATCCCCTGGTCGGCCCGACCGTCACCGTGGGGCTGGGCGGCGTGCTGGCCGAAATCTACAAGGATGCCTCGACGCGGCTCGCGCCGGTCGACGAAGCCGAGGCACTGCAGATGATCGCCGAAGTGAAGGGGCTTGCCACCATCCGCGGCTATCGCAACCTGCCGAAGGGTGACGTCACCTCGCTTGCAAAGACGATCGCCGCCTTCTCCGCACTGGCCCACAAGCAGTTTGCCGGTGTGGCGGAGGCCGAGATCAACCCTTTGCTGGTGAAGCGTGAAGGCGAGGGCGTCGTCGCGGTCGATGGGCTGGTGGTTTTGGGCTGACGCCAGACACGTAATCCGTCGTCTCGACCGGAGCCTCGCGCAGCGAGGCGGAGTGGAGAGACCTTGCCTCTACGACTAGCCGGCCTTTTGTTGCGGCAAGGTCTCTCCGCCACGCGCCTGCGCCGCTCCGGTCGAGACGACGGATTATTCAGTTCACAGTGGGCCGGTCCATGAGCTGGCGGAAATCGTCGAGGACGAAATAGGTGCTCTGCAGCCGGTCGATCTCGTAGGGCCGGTTCATCGCGACCGCCGCATCGAACGGCAGGCGGTCGACATCGCTGCCTTCGATTGCGTGCTTCACTTCAGCGGCCGAGGACAGGATGCCGGCGCCATAGGCCTTAAGTCCCTGCTTCGTGCGGATTAGGCCGAATTCGACCGTGAACCAGTAGAGGCGGGCCAGCAGATGGACGTTGGAGCCGGCCTCGACGCCCCGTCGGCCATAGTCCTGCATGTAGTCCGCGAACACGGGATTGGTGAGCAGCGGCACGTGGCCGAAGAAGTCGTGGAAGAGATCGGGCTCGACCAGATAGTCGATCTCCTCGCGCGTGCGGATCCAGACCGTCACCGGAAAGCGACGATGGGCGAGATGGTCGTAGAAGGCGGCGTCGGGGATCAGGCCGGGCACGCCGACGATGCGCCAGCCGGTGAGCGGCTCGAGCTGCGCATTGACCTCCGCGAAGTCGGGGATGGTGTCGCCCAGCCCGATCGCCTGGAGCCCCTCCAGGAACTCCGAACAGGCATAACGCTCGGCAAGGGCCCGTTGGCGCTTTACCAGCAATCGCCACACAGCCTGTTCCTCGTCGGAATAGAGGTCGGGATGCTGCGCCACGGTCCAGTCCGGCGCCATCCCGGCATAGTCGCCGCGCAGGTTCTCGAGGGGTGCAATGTTCATAGGGCGAATATGGGGCGGCCCGGCCGGTGAATCCCCGCGAAGTGGGGCTTCGGGATGGCCGATTTCAGGGATATTATCTCAAAAATACGCCTCTTTGAGAGATTATCCCCATGATCGAGTTGGATGACATCGATAGACGCATCGTCGCCACCCTGCAGGTTGAAGGCCGGCTGCCGATGGTCGATCTCGCCGAGCGCGTGGGCCTGTCGCCGACGCCCTGCCAGCGGCGCGTCAAGCGGCTGGAGGAGGAGGGGGTGATCGAGCGCTATGCCGCTCTGGTCTCACCGCCGGCCTTGGGGCTCGCCCTCCAGGCCATGGTGCAGGTGACGTTGGACGACCATTCGGAGAAAACGGTTGAGGCCTTCGAAGCGGCGATCCGTGCGCGCCCCGAGGTGGTGGCCTGCTATGCCGTGACCGGCGATATGGATTTCCTGCTGCATATCCTGGCGCCCGACCTCGCGAGCTTCAGCGAGTTCGCCATGAAGGCGCTGCTGCGCATGCCGGGTGTCCGTGGCACGCGCTCGTCCTTCATCATGCAGGCGGTGAAAAGCGATCTCGCCTGGGCGCCTCAATCGCCGGCGAGCGTACGGAGGTAGACGGGCCGGTCGATGTTGCCGCCGCTCAGGATCAGGCCGACGCGCTTGCCCTTGAAGCGGTCGCGTTCCTGCAGCAGCGCCGCCAGCGCTGCGGCGCCGGCGCCTTCCGTGAGCTGGTGCGTATCCTCGTAGTAGGCACGCATCGCGGCGCCGATCTCGGCGTCGCTCACTTGCACGATGCGCTCCGCGCCCTTCAGGATCACCTCGAGCGCCTCGGCATCGGG
>CAIYWM010000482.1 GCA_903929895.1 uncultured Alphaproteobacteria bacterium | reverse complement strand
GTGCTTTTCAGGTTGGCGGCGCCGGGGCTGGCCTCTATATCCGGGCGCAGGAGAGTGAATTCATGTCGCAAGTGTTGATGCCCAAGGCGACCGCCGTCTGGCTGGTCGAGAACACGACCCTGACGTTCGATCAGATCTCGGCTTTCACCGGCCTGCATCCGCTCGAGATCCAGGCGATTGCCGACGGCGAAGTCGCAGGTGGCATGACGGGATACGACCCGACCACCAACGGCCAGCTGACCAAGGAAGAGATCAAGCGCGTCGAGGCAGACGGCAACGCGCGGTTGAAGCTGAGCCCGCGTGACGTGCCGATGCCGCAGGCCCGTTCCAAGGGCCCGCGCTACACGCCGGTCGCCAAGCGCCAGGATCGTCCCGACGCCATCGCCTGGTTGCTGAAGACGCACCCCGAGCTGCAGGACAGCCAGGTCGCCAAGCTGGTGGGCTCGACCAAGAGCACGGTGCAGTCGGTCAAGGATCGTTCGCATTGGAACATGCAGAACGTGCGTCCGCGCGATCCGGTGACGCTCGGCCTGTGCTCGCTGAAGGACCTGAACGACTCCGTGGACCGTGCGCGCCGCAAGGCCGCCCGAGAGGATGCCACGCGCAAGAAGGAAGCGGCGAAGTCGGGGATGGCGGAGGAAGCAGCCGACGTCGATCCGGCCGAAGCCGACCAGCCCGACGTCAGCGAGCAATTGAGAGACCTAGACGGTCATCATCACCTTGCCGACATGGTCGGCGCGCTCCAGTTCGGCATGCGCGCCGGCGGCGTCCGTGAGCGGGAACGTCTTGTAGATGATCGGCTTGATCCTGCCGGCGTCGAGCAGGGGCCAGACCTTCTCCTTCAGGCCGCGCGCCATGCGGCCCTTGCTCTCGATGCTCTGGGGCCTGAGGGTCGAGCCGGTGAGGGTCAGGCGGTTGACCATCAGGAAACCGGCGCTGATCGTCGCCGTCGCGCCGCCCTGAACGGCGATCACTACACAGCGTCCGTCGAGCTTCAAGAGCGACAGGTTCTTCGGCAGGTAATCTCCGGCCACCATGTCGAGTACGACATCGACGCCACCGGACAGCTTCTTCACTTCGGCCGCCCAGTCATTGTCCTTGTACAGGATGGCGTGGTCTGCCCCGAGTGCCCGGACAGCGTTGGCCTTCTCCTGCGTTCGCACGGTCGTGAGAACGGTCGCGCCGAACGACTTGGCGAGCTGGATGGCGGTCGTGCCGATGCCACTCGCGCCGCCATGGATCAGTACCGTCTCGCCGGCCTTGAGCTGGCCGCGCTCGAAGAGGTTGTGCCAGACGGTGAAGTAGTTCTCGGGCAGCGCCGCGGCGTGCAGCAGGTCGAAGCCCTTGGGCGGCGTGAGGCACTGCGGCGCCGGCACGATACAGTATTCGGCATAGGAGCCGCCCGGCGTCAGCGCGCAGATCTCGTCGCCGACGCTCCAGCCGGTGACGCCTTCGCCCAGTTCGGCGACGGTGCCGGCGGCTTCGAGGCCCGGCAGATCGGACGCACCCGGTGGGGGCGCGTAGTTGCCCATGCGCTGGGCGATGTCGGGCCGGTTGACGGCCGTGGCCGCGACCTTGATGAGGATTTCGCCGGCCTTGGGCCGAGGCACCGGCCGCGTCGCCGGCACCAGCACTTCCGGACCGCCGTACTTGGTGATTTCGATGCAGGTCATCGTGGCGGGCAGGGCACTCATGGACGGCCTTTCGAAGCGGGTGGAGCGGTGCTAGTCCTGCCTTAGCCGCTTCCGTGGAGACGCGCCATGGCCTTCGAACTCGACGATCTCGACCCCCGACAGAAGAAGTCACAACCGAAGAATCTCGACGTCATGAACGTCGAGGACCTGAAGGAGTACGTGGTCGCGCTCAAGGCCGAGCTCGAGCGGGTCGAAGCGAAGATCAAGGCGAAGCAGAGCCACGCCGCGGCAGCGGCCTCGCTGTTCAAGAAATAGCGGCGGCAAGATCGCCTGCTGAGAGGGAGACGACGTGGTCGAAGCCAAGTTCCTGAAACCCGACACGCTGGCGCTGCATGCGGGACAGCATCCTGATCCGGCGACGGGCGCGCGCGCCGTGCCGATCTACCAGACGACGTCGTTCGTGTTTCGCGACGTCGACCACGCGGCCAGCCTGTTCAATCTCGAAGTGGGTGGCCACATCTACAGCCGCATCTCCAACCCGACCGTGTCGGTGTTCGAGGAGCGGGTCGCGGCACTGGAAGAGGGCTCGGGCGCGCTCGCCGTTTCGAGCGGCCAGGCCGCGCTGCACATCGCCATCGCGACGCTCATGGGCGCGGGCAGTCACATCGTCGCCTCGACCTCGCTCTATGGCGGCACGCGCAACATGCTGGCATTGACGCTGCCGCGCTTCGGCATCGAGACGACGTTCGTTCATCCGCGCGACCATGAGGGTTTCCGCAAGGCCATCCGGCCTGAGACGCGGCTGGTGCTGGGCGAGACGATCGGCAATCCGGGCGGGGAGGTGCTCGACATTCCGGCCATCGCCGCGATCGCCCACGAGGCGAAGATCCCGCTGATGATCGACAACACCTTCGCCTCGCCGATGCTTTGCAAGCCGCTGACCCTGGGCGCCGACATCGTCTTCCATTCGGCCACCAAGTTCATTGGCGGCCATGGCGTGGCGATCGGTGGCGTGATCGTCGAGTCCGGCCGCTTCGACTGGGAAGGCTCGGGCAAGTTTCCGACGCTCACCGAACCCTATGCCGGCTATCACGGCATCGACTTCGCCGAGGAATTCGGTCCGCATGCCTTCGTCATGCGCGCCCGTAGCGAGGGCGTGCGCGACTTCGGCTGCTGCCTGTCGCCGCAGAACGCATTTTACCTGATCCAGGGTCTCGAGACGCTGCCGCTCCGGGTCGCGCGTCACGGGGAGAATGCCCGCAAGGTCATGGCCTTCCTGAAGGCCAATCCCGCCGTCGAGCGCATCGCTTCGCCCGACATGCCGGATCATCCCGACCACGCGCTGGCGCAGCGGATGCTGCCCAAGGGAACGGGCTCGATCTTCAGCTTCGACATCAAGGGCGGGCGCGAGGCCGGTCGCCGCTTCATCGAACGCCTGAAGATATTCTCGCATCTGGCCAATGTCGGCGATGCCAAGTCGCTGGTGATCCACCCCGCCTCGACGACGCATGCCCAGCTCGACGCGGCGGCACTCGCGCAGGCAGGCATCGGCGAGGGCATGATCCGGCTTTCGGTCGGCCTCGAGGACGCCGAGGACCTGATCGACGATCTCGGACAGGCGCTGCGCGCCTCGCAG
>CAIYWM010000481.1 GCA_903929895.1 uncultured Alphaproteobacteria bacterium | reverse complement strand
GTGCGTGCCACGATGAGTGAGCCGGATTGCTTCCAGCCGGTGGCGAGACCGGTCTCGGCCTCGAGCTTCGAATAGAGCTCGGTGCTGTAGCGGATCAGCCGCGTCAGGTTCTGGACGCTGCGCAACTGGCCCACGAGCCCGGCGGCATGCCAGGTGGTGCCGCCGCTCAGCCGCCCCTGCTCCAGCAGCACGATATCCTTCCAGCCGAGCTTGGCGAGATGATAGGCGGTCGAGCAGCCCATGATGCCGCCGCCGATGATGACGACGCGGGCGTGGGAGGGAACCATGGCGGTCGGCGACGAGGAAGACATCAGATGATTTCCATGTAGCGGTCGAGTTCCCAGTCGGTGATGGCCTTGCGGAACTCCCGCTCTTCCCACTCGCGTGTTGCGGAATAATGATCGACGAAGGCGTCGCCGAAGAGCTGCCGTGCGGGCTTCGAGGCCTTGAGGCGCCCGGCCGCCTCCATCAAGGTCCGCGGCAGCTGCGACTTCGCCGGATGCTTCTTCTCGTAGGAATTGCCCGTCACGGGCTCGCCGGGATCGATGTCGTTCTCGATGCCCCACAGGCCCGAGCCGATGGCGGCTGCGATCGCCAGGTAGGGATTGGCGTCGGCGGCGGCGACCCGATATTCGACACGGGTCGATTTGGCCGAGCCGGGGATGACCCGCAGCGAGGTGGTGCGGTTCTCGACGCCCCAGGTCGAGGCGGTCGGCGCCCAGAAGCCCGGGATCAGGCGGCGGTAGGAATTGACGTTCGAGGCGACCATGCCCAGCAGTTCGGGCATCAACGCCGCCTGGCCGCCGACGAACTGGCGCATCGTCTTGCTCATGCGGTGCGGCGCCTTCTCGTCGAAGAAGACCGGCTTGCCGCCCTTCCACAGCGACATGTGCATGTGGCCGCCGCAGCCCGGCCAGTCCTTCGACCACTTCGCCATGAAGGTCGCGAGCCAGCCTTGCTTCTGCGCCAGCACCTTGGTGAAGATCTTGAACAGGGCGGCCTTGTCGGTGGCCGCCAGCGCATCGTCGACGCGAAGCGCGGCTTCCAGCACGCCGGCGCCGGTCTCCGTGTGCAGGCCCTCGATGCCCATGTCCATCGCCTCGCACATCGCGAGCAGGTCGCGATACCAGTCGGAGAGGACCGAGTTGCGCAGGACCGAGTAGCCGAAGAAACCTGGCGAGATCGGCTTCAGGTTGCGATAGCCCTTCTCGCGAATCGATTCGGGCGTCTCGGCGAAGACGAAGAACTCGTATTCGAAGCCGACCTTGACCTCGAAGCCGAGCTTCCGCGCGCGTTCGAGCACCCGGCGCAAGGTGCCGCGCGGACAGATCTCCTCCGCCTTGCCGACGAACTCGCAGAGAAAAAACAGGTTCCCGGGCTCGGTCGCGATCTCGCGGCAGGTCTCCGGCAGGATACGGACGTTGGCGTCGGGATAGCCCGTATGCCAGCCCGTATAGGTGACATTGTCGTAGAGCTGGTCGTTCATGTCCCAGCCCAGCACCACGTCGCAGAAGCCGAAGCCTCCCTCGAGTGCGGAGCGGAACTTGTCGACGTGGATGTACTTGCCGCGCAGGATGCCGTCGATGTCGTGGACGCCCACTTTCACGTGGGTGAGCCCGCGTTGCTTGACGATCTTCAGCGCGTCGGCAGCCGTCTTGACCTGGCGCGGTTCCATCCAACTCCCCTCGTTATCCCGAGGCAGACTAGCTGCTGAGATAGCGCGGAAGCCAGAGGGCAATGTCCGGGAATACGGCGATCATCATGGTGAAGAGAACCATGATCGCGAGATACGGCAAGGTCACGCGGGCGATATAGCCCAGCCCGTCCTCGGTCAGCCCCTGGATCACGAACAGGTTGAAACCGACGGGCGGCGTGATTTGCGCCATCTCGACGACCAGCACGAGAAAGACGCCGAACCAGATCGGATCGAAGCCGGCGGCCTTCACGATCGGCATGACGATCGGCAGGGTCATCACGATCATGCTGAAGCCGTCGAGGAAGCAGCCGAGGATCAGGTAGAAGACGATCAGGGCCACGATCAGCATGAACGACGACAGACCGAGGCTCTTCACGAATTCTGCGACGGCCGCCGGAATGCCGAGGAACGCCGCGGCGCTGCCCAGGATCGAGGCGCCGAGCACGATCAGGGCGATCATGGCGCAGGTCTGCACCGAGCCGATGGCGATGGCCTTCAGCGCGGGAATCGACAGTTCGCGCTGGATTCCCGCGACGATCAGCGCGCCCAGCACGCCAACGGCAGCGGCTTCCGACGGCGTCGCGAAGCCGCCATACATCGAACCCAGCACGCACAGGATCAGGAACACCGCCGGTCCCAGTTCACGGATCGATGTCAGGAACTCCGCCGCCGTGGCGATGCGCACCTTGCGCTCCGCCTCCGGCACCAGCTCGGGCTTCAGCGCGGTGTGGATCATGATCCAGCCCATGAAGCAGCCCGCCAGCAGGAAGCCGGGGATGAAGCCCGCCGTGAACAGCTTGGCGATCGAGACGTCGCCCAGCACGCCGTAGATGATCATGATGTTGGAGGGCGGGATCAGGAACCCGAGAGTGCCGGCGCCGGCCAGCGACCCCACGGCGACATCCTTGGAGTAGCCGCGCTTCAGGAGTTCGGTCAGCGAGATGCGGCCAACGACCTGGGTCGTCGCCGCCGACGAGCCCGAGATGGCAGCGAAGATCGTGCAGCCGATGACGTTCACGTGCAGCAGCCGTCCCGGCAGCATCGCCGCCCACGGCGACAGGCCGCGAAACAGCGTCTGCGACAGCCGCGTGCGGAACAGGATCTCGCCCATGATGATGAACAGCGGCAGGGCCAGCAGTTCCTGCGTCGTCAGGATGTTCCAGGTGTACTGCGCCAGCAGCTTGTCGAGCGGGATGTCGCGGAAGACCGCCAGCAGCACCGTGCCGGTGACGGCCAGGGTCCAGCCGATCCACAGGCCGCCCGCCAGGAAGGCGAACAGCACGACGAACATGGTGAGGACGACTTCAAGCATGGGATCTCAACTCGCGCGACAGACTACTCAGCGACGGAACCGGCGCGCATGTTGAGGTCCTCGAGCGGCAGGCCGAACAGGGCCTGGAAGAACCGCGCAACGAACTGCATGACCAGCAGGCAGATTCCGAACGTCACCAGCGCCTGCGGAATCCACAGCGGCGTCGCGCTGGAGATCGACACCTGGTCCGACACGTAGCTGCGCCAGGTGAAGTTCACCATCGCCAGCGCGAGATAGCCGGAGAAGGCGACGCCCAGCGCCGCGAGGACCGTTTCCAGCCAGCGGCGCGCCTTGGGCCCGATCCGTGCCAGCACCAGCGTAACGCGGATATGGCCGCCGGCCCGGAGCGTCATGGCGGCGCCGAAAGTGAAGGCCGCCGCCATGAGGTAGGAACCGTATTCCCAGGCGACCGGAATGTCGGCCGGCACCCAGGGAAAGATGTCCGAGAGGGCCCGGAGCAGGACCTCCCCCAGCATCAGGCAGGTGAGCGCCACCAGGCAGGCGGCGCCCATCCAGCCGTCGAGACGGCCCAGCATGTCGATCCCGTCGAGGAACGCGCGCAACACGGGCGGCGCACCGGCGTTGGGATTGGGGCCGTGGCCGCTCATCCGCGCTTCATCTCGGCGAGATAGGCCTTGATCGGCTTCTCCGCCGCCGGAACGCGCTTGTAGAACTCGGCGATCATCGGCGCGGTCTTCTTCTGCAATTCAGCCGTCATTGCCGGTGGCGGAATGACCAGCTGCATGCCGCCCGCGATCAGGCGGGCATTGCTGTCCTTGTCGGCCTGCAGCGACGACTGCCAGAACTCCGGCTCGAGCTTCTTGGCCAGGTCGACGATGATGGT
>CAIYWM010000480.1 GCA_903929895.1 uncultured Alphaproteobacteria bacterium | reverse complement strand
CGGATGGCGCTGTCGTCGAAGGGCCATGCCGTCGACCTGCTCGTCATGACCGCAACACCGATCCCGCGCACGCTCATGCTGGCGGCCTACGGCGATCTCGACGTTTCAAAGCTCACGGAGAAGCCCAAGGGGCGGCAGCCGATCGATACGCGGACCATTCCGCTCGAACGGATCGGCGAGGTCGCGCAAGGGATCGGCCGGCAGATCGCGGCCGGCGCGCGTGTCTACTGGGTCTGCCCGCTGATCGAGGAATCCGAGGAGATCGACCTCGCCAACGTGACCGAGCGCTTCCAGCTCTTGAACGACCGCTTCCCCGGAAAGGTTGGTCTGCTGCACGGCCGCCTGAAGGGCGCAGAGCGCGAGGCCACGATGGCAGCCTTCGCCGACGGCCGCCTGTCGATCCTTGTGGCCACCACCGTGATCGAGGTCGGCGTCGACGTGCCGGCCGCCACGGTCATGGTGATCGAGCATGCCGAACGCTTTGGCCTGGCCCAGCTCCACCAGCTGCGCGGGCGGGTGGGACGCGGCAGCGCCAAGTCGACCTGCCTGCTACTCTACGCCATGCCCCTCGGCGAGACCGCCACGTCGCGCCTCGCGATCATGCGCGAGACCGAGGACGGGTTCCGCATCGCCGAGGAGGATCTGAAGCTGCGCGGCGCCGGCGAGCTTTTAGGCACGCGCCAGAGCGGCCTGCCCGACATGCGGCTGGCCGACCTGGCCGTCCATAACGAGCTGCTCGAAGCAGCCCGCGACGATGCTCGCCTGATCGTCAGTCGCGATCCCGACCTGCAGACCGAGCGCGGCACGGCACTGCGCGCCCTCCTCTACCTCTTCCGCCGGGACGACGCGGTCAGGACGCTGAGGGCGGGGTGATCCGAGCAAAGGTCCCTCGCTGCGCTCGGGATGACACCAGTTTTTGGATCGTCGCGCTGCGCAAATCTCACCAATAGCGTCATTCCGAGCGCAGCGAGGGACCCTTCGCAGAATCAGCCGAGCTGACTCACGTAGGTGCGCAGCGCTGCACGGGCCTCTTCGGCGGACTTCTCGGCCTCGGCGCGGCGGTTGGTGAGCGCCTCCAGATCGGTCTCCTGCTTGTCGAGCGTGGCGAGATACCGCCGCTGGAGGTCGCTGTTGGCTGGCACGCGCGCGAGGTTGTCGCGCAAGCGAGCCTGTTCCTGGACGATCGCCTGCCGCTCGGCATCGACCTGAGCCACCTTGCGCTGTGCTTCCGCCGCCGCCTGCTGGAGCTGCAGCACGCGAGTGAGCTGCTCGCGTGTCTTGGCGTCGAACTCGCGGGCCTGGGCGTAGACGCGGATCTGCTCGGCCGCACTTTCAACCAGCCGAATCTCCTGCTGCTGCGTCTGCTCCTGCACGACCTCGAAGGTCTGCGTCTGGTCGCCGCCCGGAAGCTGGAGCGGGATGCGATAATTGCCTTCGCTGAGCTCGACGTCCTTCGAGGCCGGCTTGGTCAGCGTCCAGCCCGGCAGGCGGCGCTGGACGACGACGAGCTGGCGCGGCTCCTTCGCCGGGCCACGCACGCGATAGACCGTCGTCTGGCGCACGACTCGCGAGAGCCGCAGCGCGCCGTTGGCGATGGAGCCCGAGGCCACCCGATCGGTCTGGGCCACGTCGCGCTCGATGATGATCTTCTCGTCGAGCGCATAGGCCAGCAGGCGCGTCTCGCCGACCGGGAAGCCCGAGAGGCGCGCGTCGCCGACATAGGAGACGGAACCGGCCTTGTCGCGCTCGTAGAGCGTGATGATGCCCGGCGGCAGGCCCGATT
>CAIYWM010000479.1 GCA_903929895.1 uncultured Alphaproteobacteria bacterium | reverse complement strand
GTCCGGCTTGATCGATGTCGCGGCCGCGATGTCGCCGTCGCCGCCTCGCACATCGCCCTTCATGCGCCTGGCCACGCCCCGGCCGAACAGCGCGTAGGGATTGTCGGGCTGGCTCTTGAGCAGCACCGTGTAGTCCGCGACGGCATCGTCGTAACGCTTCAGCTTCAGGTAGGTGATGGCGCGGGATGCATAGGCGGCGGAATACTTGCGCTTGATGCGAAGAGCCTCGTTGCAGTCCGACAGGGCCTGCTCGAGCTCTCCCAGGACGGCCTTTGCGAAGCACCGGTTTCCAAGCGCGACCGGGCTCGATGGATTGATCCGGATGGCCTGGTCGAAGTCGTCGACCGCCAGCCTGTAGCGTTCCTGGGCGATATGGGTCGTACCCCGACCGTTGAACGCCTCCGCGTCCTGCGGATTGGTCTCGATCGCCCGAGCGTAGTCTGCCAGAGCCTGCTCGTACTCGCCCTTGTCATTGTAGGCGTCGCCGCGATTCTTGTAGGCCGTGGCCAGGTCGCTTCTGTCGACCAGCCCGCGTGAGATGACGGCCGTGCAGCTGATGATCACCTGTTCGGATGCGGCATCCTCGTAGCACTTCCGATAGAACGCCTCGTAGCCTTGTGCGCGCGGCGCCTCGGCGGCCGCGGTGCAAAGCACGCCCGACAGGATCGACAGGAGGGTCCATTGCCTGATCATGCCTTGATCTAGCAGTGATCCACCGGCGCAACATGATCCAGATCAAGGATCGACCGGAAGAAACATCGTGGCTTGAGGCACATCAATTCCCCACCGGCCCGTCGCGCCTAGCGTGCCGGCGAACAACGGAGGAACCCATGCCAAAGATGATGGCGGCAGTCTTTGCCGAGCCGGGCCGGATCGTCCTCGAGTCGCGACCGGTGCCCGATGTCGGTCCCCTGGACGCGCTGCTGCGGATCAGCACGACGACGATCTGCGGCACCGACGTGCACATCCTTCGTGGAGAATACCCCGTCGCCAAGGGGCTGATCGTTGGCCACGAGCCGGTGGGCATCATCGAGAAGCTGGGCTCGCAGGTCCAAGGCTACAAGGAAGGCCAGCGCGTGATCGCCGGCGCCATCACGCCGAGCGGTCACAGCTACGCCTGCCTCTGCGGCGCGCATTCTCAGGATGGACCGGGAACGCGGCATGGCTTCAGGCCCGCGGGCGGCTGGCGCTTCGGCAACACGATCGACGGCTGCCAGGCCGAGTTCGTGCTCGTGCCGGATGCGATGACCAATCTCGCGCCGGTGCCGTCGAATCTCACCGACGAGCAGGTGCTGATGTGTCCCGACATCATGTCGACCGGGTTCGCCGGCGCCGAAAGCGGCAGTGTCCACATCGGGGACATCGTGGCGGTGTTCGCGCTGGGCCCGATCGGCCTCTGTGCGGCGCTGGGCGCCCGGTTGATGGGCGCCACCACGGTGATCGGCGTCGACACGGTGCCGGCGCGGCTGGCCGTCGCCCGCAAGCTGGGGATCGACCATGTCGTCGACTTCAAGAAGGGCGATCCCGTGGCGGCGATCCGTGAACTCACGGGAGGTCGCGGTGTCGATGTCGCGATCGAGGCGCTGGGCACGCAGCAGACCTTCGAGAACGCGCTCCGCGTGCTGCGGCCGGGCGGTACGCTGTCGAGCCTCGGCGTCTATTCGTCCGACCTGCGCATCCCGCTCGATGCCTTCACGGCGGGGCTGGGCGACAACAAGATCGTCACGTCGCTCTGCCCGGGCGGCAAGGAACGCATGCGGCGGCTGATGAACGTCATCGCCGCGGGGCGAGCCGACTTGGGCGCGCTGGTGACGCATCGCTTCAAGCTCGCCGACATCGAACAGGCCTACGACCTTTTCGCGCATCAGCGCGACGGGGTTCTCAAGGTCGCCCTTTCACCCTGACGCAGAGCGCTCCGATGGTCAGTCCTCCTGCCGGCTTCGACGGTCCGGCCGTGCCGTCGCCGCCGGGCCGGCGCCTGTTGCGGCCCGACTTCCTGTGGGGCGTTTCGACGTCGTCGTATCAGATTGAAGGTGCAGCACGAGAGGATGGTCGCGGTCCCAGCGTCTGGGACGGCTTCTGCCGCGAACCCGGGCGGATCGCCAACGGCGATACCGGGGATGTCGCCTGCGATCATTACCATCGATACGCCGAGGACATCGCCCTGATGCGCGAGATGGGCGTGGGCGCCTATCGCTTCTCGGTCGCCTGGCCGCGCGTGTTGCCTGACGGGCGCGGGGCCGTGAACGAGCGCGGGATCGCCTTCTACGACCGGCTCGTCGACGGACTGCTTGCGGCGGGAATCGAGCCCTGGGTCTGCCTGTACCATTGGGACCTGCCGCAGGCGCTTCAGGATCGCGGCGGCTGGGCCCATCGCGACAGCGCAGGCTGGTTCGCGGACTATGCCCGTCTGGTGGCAAGCCGTCTGGGCGACCGCGTGAAGCGGTTTGCGACCTTCAACGAGCCGGGCGTGTTCACGCTCTTCGGCTATGCGTTCGGCTGGCATCCACCGGCGGTCGACGATGCCGCGCAGCACCATGCCGCGATCCATCACGTGAACCTGGCGCATGGCGCGGCGATCGACGTGCTTCGGGCCTATCTGCCCGGCGCATCGCTCGGAACCATCTGCAACCTGCAGCCGGTGCTGCCTGTCGCTCCGACGGAAGCGGACCGTGCCGCGGCCACCCTGCTGGACGCGTATTGGAACCGTGCCTTCGCCGATCCGCAGGTCCGCGGGGCCTATCCGAAGGAACTCGCCGCGCGGATCGCGCCTTTCGTCCAGGAAGGCGACATGGACCGGATCCGGCGCCCCATCGACTGGCTCGGCATCAACCACTATTCGCCGATCTACGCCCGGGCCGACACCACGTCGCGCCTGGGATTCGCCTGGAGCGACGCGCCGGCCGGCGTTCCGCGATCGCCGATCGGCTGGCAGATCGATCCCGGAGCCTTCAGGGACACGTTGCTCGACGCCTGCGACCGCTATCGGCTGCCGATCTACGTGACAGAGAACGGCGCCGGTGCGGAGGAGAGCGGCGATGCAGCGGGGGCGGTGAACGACGTCGAGCGGATCGAATATCTGTCACGCTACATCGATGCGCTCGAAGAGGCCGTCACTTTCGGCGCCGACGTCCGGGGCTATTTCGTCTGGTCGCTGCTCGACAATTTCGAATGGGGCGCCGGCTACGCCAGCCGCTTCGGTCTGGTCCGCGTGGACTATCCGACTCAGCGCCGCATCCCCAAGGCGTCGGCCCGTTGGTACAAGGCGACCATCGCCGCCCAGGTTCGCGGCGGCGTGTCGTGAGCTGCCTCCTCGCCGATGTCGGGGGAACGCGCACCCGCTTCGCCCTGCTCGCGGACGGGCAGGTGGGGCCGATCGAATCGTTGCGCACCGGTGCCTACGCCAGCATGCATGATGCCGCGCATCACTTTCTCAACGGTCAGCCGGATGGTACGGTCGTGGACCGTGCGGTGATTGCAGCCGCCGGTCCCGTCTCGGGCGGTCGCTGCAAACTCACCAATGCCCCGTGGACGCTCGACGCTGAGAGCCTCCGGCAATCGCTGCATCTGCGGTCGGTCCGTCTGGTCAACGACCTCGAGGCCCTGGCCTGGGCCGTGCCGCAGTTCGGTCCCGACGATGTCGTGGCGGTCGGCGAGGGTAGCGCCGTGATGGGCGAGCCCGTCGTGGTCATCGCACCGGGCACCGGCCTCGGCCTCGCCTGCTATCTTCCCGGTGCCACTCCACGCGCCGTGGCCAGCGAAGCCGGCCACGCGACGCTTGCAGTAGGCGACGCCGGCGATGCCGCCGTCCTTGAAGTGCTGCGCCGTCGCTTCGGTCATGTCTCGGCCGAACGGGTGCTGTCGGGCGCCGGACTGGTGTACCTGCACGCGGTGCTGGCGGCGCAGGACGGTCACGCGCCGGGGACTCCGACGCCGGAGGAGATCGTCCGGGGTGCGCTTTCCGGCACAGCGCCCCGGTACGCTGCCGCGCTTGAACTGTTCTGCGGGCTTCTGGGATCGTTCGCGGGCGACATGGCACTCACGTTCGCGGCTCGCGGCGGGGTGCTGATCGGCGGAGGGATTGCGCCCCACATTGTCCCCGTTCTTCGGGATTCGTCGTTTCAAAAGCGCTTCGCCGCGAAGGGCCGCTTCGCCGGGTATGTCGGTCAAATTCCCACCGGCATCATCGTTCGGCTGGAGCCGACCTTCCTTGGCCTGGCGGCGCTGGCAGCCCGGGGCGATGGATGAGGACCGACGACGGCGTCTCTGCCGTCGGGCCGGGGCCGCTCAGGCGCTTCTGGCACAGCGCCCTTGGCTTTGGCCGCGGCAAGGGGGCCTGGCTGCCCTGGACCCTGATCGGGCTGCTAATCCTCTGCGTCGTGGCGCAGCTGCTGGTGCAATACCGGCTGAATGTCTGGAACCGTGACTTCTTCGATGCGTTGGAGAAGCGGAACGGCGCCGGGATTCGCCACCAGACCTTTCTGCTTCCCGGTCTTGCCGCATGCAGCGTCTTCCTTGCTGCCTTCGCCGTCTGGGCTCGGATGACTTTCCAGCGGAGGTGGCGCGGTTGGCTGACTCCGCACCTGGTCGGGCTGTGGCTGGAGAACGGCAACTACCGGCGCCTCGAGGCCGGCAGCGACGAACCCCAGCTCGCGGAATACAGGATCGCCGAGGATGCGCGCATTGCCACAGATTCGCCGATCGATCTCATGACCGGCCTGCTTTCCTCGATGCTGACGGCCGCGACCTTCGTCGTGGTCCTGTGGTCGGTCGGCGGCTCGATCGCCATCGGGCCCGCACGCCTCGGCCTGGAGCTGCCGGGGTACCTGGTGTTCGCCAGCATCGCCTACGCCATGCTGACGACAGGGGCCATGCTGCTGGTCGGACGGCGGATGGCGCATGTCATCGAACGGAAGAACCAGGCCGAATCGGAACTCAAGTTCGCCGTCGCCCGTCTTCGCACGGCGCCGGTCGGTGCGACGGGGGCGGGCGTGCAGGCGGGGGCGGTCAGCTTCGCGCTGGACGAGGTGCTCCGAACCTGGCGGTCGTTGCGCGGCCAGCATGTGCGGACCACTCTTGTCTCGTCGGGCAATACGCTGCTGGCGCCCATCATCGGCCTGATCCTGTCCGTGCCCAAGTACATCGACGGCTCCCTGTCGCTCGGCGAGGTGACCCAGGCCGCCGCAGCGTTCGCGGCCGTCCAGATTGCGTTCAATTGGCTGGTCGACAACTATCCGCGGCTGGCGGAATGGGCATCGTCGGCCAGCCGGGTGGGCGTCCTGCTGCTCGCGGTCGACCAGCTGGGCGACCTGCGCTGGCCCACGGCGACCGCGCCTGTGTCCAGGAGATAAGCCATGTCGCTACCTGAGACCGAGCCGGCGGGAGCCTCATGGCGGGCAGGCCTTTCGCAGGCAGACGCGCAGGTGCGCTTGCAAGCAGAGGGCTTCAACGAACTGCCCATGGGCGATGGCCGGGGTATCCTGCGTATCGTCGTCGATGTCCTCCGGGAGCCGATGTTCTCGCTGCTGCTGGCGGCGGGCGCCATCTACCTGGTGCTCGGCGATCTCGGCGAGGCGATCGTGCTGCTCGCCTTTGCGACCTTGTCGGTCCTGATCACGGTCGTTCAGGAGACCCGCAGCGAGCGTGTCCTGGCGGCCTTGCGCGATCAGGCGAGCCCGCGCGCACTGGTCATTCGCGACGGAGAGCGGCGGCGCATCCCGGGGCGGGAGGTCGTGCGCGGCGACACGATCGTCGTGCTCGAAGGGGATCGCATTCCCGCCGACGCGGTCGTCGTGTCGGCCGGCAGCCTCGTCGTCGACGAATCGCTGCTCACCGGCGAATCGGTCCCCGTCAACAAGAGCGCCGGTGACACAGTTGTCG
>CAIYWM010000478.1 GCA_903929895.1 uncultured Alphaproteobacteria bacterium | reverse complement strand
GATCCCACCTGCGGCAGGCCGGGCGATTCGGGTGGCTGCGAGATGGGCGCGGTATCGATCGGCGTGATGTCGGCGCTGCCGGGCATGGCTCTCTGCATCGCCGTCGTGCTTTTCCGTCATTTCCGCAGGCGCGCGAAGAGTCCGGTGACGCCGCCGTGACCTCACAGGCGGCTCTACCTCCTTCGTCGTTCGACAAGCTCAGGGCGCGCATCCAGGCGCTGCGGGCCAAGACGATCGACAATGGCTGCACCGAGGGCGAGGCGCTGTCGGCGGCGGCCAAGGTGGCGGAGCTGCTCGATCGCTACGAGCTGTCGCTGAGCGACGTCGAGATCCGGGAGACGCCGTGCGAGGAGCGGGTCTTTGAGACTAACCTGAAGAAGCGAATCCCGATCGACGAATGCATCGGTGCCATCGCCGCCTTCTGCGATTGCCGCGTCTGGCGCGAGAAGAACGCGGCCGGCGAGGCGCGCTACGTCTTCTTCGGCCTGCCGGCGGACGTCGAGGTGGCGCACTACCTGACAGAGCTGATCGACGGCGCGGTTCGGGCTGAACTCGGCCGCTACAAGGTCTCGGCCGACTACAGGCGCTTCCGGCACCAGGAACGGCACCTGGCGAATGCTTCCTTCACCTTGGGCATGTGCGCATCCATCGCCGACAGGCTGGTGGCAATGAAGGCAGAGCGCGACGGGGTGATCCAGAGCAGCGGCCGTGGGCTGGTGGTCCTGAAGGCCGCTGTCGTCGATATGGAGCTGGAGAAGCTCGGGCTGAAACTGCGAACGGTGCAGGAAGGCCCCGGACGCATGATCTCGCCGATGGCTTACGATGCCGGCGGCGCGGCCGGCGAGTCGGTCGCCCTCAATCCCGGCATTCGCAGCAAGTAGCGTCAGGCGCTCGCGGCCGCGCGCACCATGTCGGCGCACTTCTCGCCGATCATGATCGCGGGCGCGTTGGTGTTGCCCGCGACGATGGACGGCATGATCGAAGCGTCGGCGACGCGCAGTCCGGCGATGCCATGGACGCGCAGTTGCGGGTCGACCACGGCATCGACCTCATGGCCCATGCGGCAGGTGCCGACCGGGTGGAGGTTCGAGACGCCGCGGGCGCGGATGTCGGCCTTGAGGTCGGCGTCGCTGGTGACGCTGGCCCCGGGCAAGATCTCCTCGACGATGAACGGCTTGAGGGCCGGCTGGCTCGCGATCTCGCGGCAAAGCCGCATGCCGTGCAGTAGCGCTTCGAAGTCCGAGGCGTTCTTCAGGAAGTTGAACTTGATCTCCGGCGCGGCGAGTGGATCGGCGGACTTCAGTCGCACCGTGCCACGGCCTGAGGGCGTGAGATGCACAGGGCTCAAGCCAAAGGCCGAGAAGGGCTGTGGGACGATGCCGGACTTGTTCCGGTCCTTGATCGCCCAGGCGAACATGTTGATCTGCAGGTCGGGCCGCTCCAGTCGCTTGTCACTGCGCACCAGAGCGCCGACGAACAGGCCCATGCTGGCCAGCGGCCCGGTGCGGCCGAACGCGTACTGCACCGCGGCCATCAGCCGGCGCGGCAGGCTGAGCGCCAGGTCGTTCATGGTGACGGGCTGGCTGCAGCGATAGGCGATGTATGTATTGAAATGATCGTGCAGATGGCTGCCGACGCCCGGCATGTCGCGGATGACCTCAATGCCGTGCTGCTTCAGGTGCTCGGCTGGACCGAGGCCCGACAGCATCAGGAGCTGCGGCGAGCCGTAGACGCCACCCGAGACGATGACCTCGCGATTTGCCCGCGCGCGGACAACGCCGCTGGGCGTTCGATACTCGATGCCGGTTGCGCGGTCGTTCTCGATCAGCACCCTCGTCGCATGTGCTGACGTGGCGACCGTCAGGTTGCGCCTTCCTTTGGCGGCGCCGAGATAGGCGCGGGCAGAGGACCAGCGGCGAGCCCGGTTGATGGTGGTCTGGTAGAAGCCGACCCCGTCCTGCGTGGCGGCGTTGAAGTCGGGATTGGCCGGGATGCCGGCCTGCACGGCCGCATCATGCATCGCGCGCGCCAGCGTCGGCTGCCAGCGATGATCCTGCACCTTGAGCG
>CAIYWM010000477.1 GCA_903929895.1 uncultured Alphaproteobacteria bacterium | reverse complement strand
GCTTCGCGCGGCAGGGACCGGCGGTCGCCGTGCTCTCGATCTTCGTGTTGCCGATGACCGAGGCCTTCGGCTGGTCGCGCACGGAGATGTCCGGTGCGGTGTCGCTGGGCGGCCTGCTGGCGGCGATCCTCTCGCCGCTGATCGGGCCGTTCGTCGATCGCCGCGGCGCGCGCCTCGTGCTCTGCCTTGCCGTGGCGGGCACGGGCGTCGCCTGCATGGCGCTGTCGCTCGTCCAGTCGTTGCTGCTCTTCTATCTGCTGTTCTGCTTCGCTCGCATGATCTGGGCCGGGCCGTTCGACCTCGGTCTCTACGGCGCGCTCAACAACTGGTTCGTGGCGCGCCGTGGCATTGCGGCGTCGTTCGCCACCCTGGCGCAGATGTCGGGGCTGGTCGGGCTGCCGCTGATCGCGCAGTTCGCCATAAGCGGTGCGGACTGGCGCGCCGGCTGGATCGCGGTCGGTGCCACGGTATTGCTGGTCGGCTTCGTGCCCTGCTGGCTGCTGCTGGTGCGGCGGCCGGAGGATGTCGGCCTGCAGCCGGACCGGCTGGCCGACGGCAAGGCGCCGCCCCTGGTCGAGCCGCGCTGGAGCCGGGCGCAGGCCATGCGCACGCCGGCCTTCTGGCTGCTCTCGCTCTACACGGTCCTGCTGTTTCCCGTGCAGGCCGGCGTCAGCCTGCACAACGCGCCGCACCTGATCGAGCGCGGCCTGTCACCGGTCGCAGCGGCTTCCGTGATCGCCTTCGTCGCGATGCTCTCGGGGGCGGCAAGCTTCGGCATCGGCTTCCTGCCGCGCCGGTGGCCGGTGCGCTACCAGATGGCGCTGTGCGCGGCGTGCATGGCGCTCGGCAGCTACGGGCTGATCTTCGTCTCCGGGGTGGAGACCGCGATGGCGGCGGCCGGCCTGTTCGGCATCGGCATCGGCGGAATCATGCTGCTCCTGCCTGTGGCGTGGGCCGACTATTTCGGTCGCGAAAGCTATGGCGCCATTCGCGGCGTGGCGCTGTCGCTGCAGGTCACGGCACAGGCCGCCGGGCCGCTGGCCTCGGGCATGCTGCGCGACTGGAGCGGCACCTATACCGACTCGCTGCTGCTGTTCGGCACGCTGGCGACGCTGGGCGTGATCGCGGCGCTGATGGCGCAGCGGCCGCGGCTTCTGTCAAAAACTACCTCACCCTGAGGAGCGCTCCATAGGAGCGCGTCTCGAAGGGTGGGAGCCCGCACCGTGTTTGTTGCCCATCCTTCGAGACGGCCTTCGGCCTCCTCAGGATGAGGTGGTGCGGGAAGACTCTAATCGTTCGCCGCACCGTAGCGCAGGGGGCGGAAGAAGGCCCTGATGTCCTCGACCAGCAGGTCGGGTTCCTCGAGCGCCGCGAAGTGGCCGCCGCTCGGCATGATCGTGTGGCGGCGCAGGTTGAACGCGCGCTCGATCCATTCGCGCGGCGGCGCGGGCGCAATGTCGGCGGGGAAGGCGGCGAAGCCCGTTGGCGTTTCCACTTTCGCACCGGCGGGCAGCGCGCGCGGCTTCTGCTCGGCGGCGCCACGATAGAGCCAGGTCGCGGTGCCGGCCGTGCCGGTCAGCCAGTAGACCATGATGTTGTCGAGCAGCGTGTCCATCGAGAAACGCTTCAGCGGATCGCCGCCGCAATCGCTCCAGGCCTGGAACTTCTCGACGATCCACGACGCGAGGCCCACGGGCGAATCGGCCAGCGCGACACCGAGCGTCTGCGGCCGCGTCGCGTGGATGCGCTGGTAGGCGGTCTTGTCGTCGAGCGCGGTGCCCATCTTCGCCAGCCAGGCCTGCTCGTCGGCGCTGAGCGTCGCGGTCTTGAGATCGAGGCCCGGCCGCAGCCCCATCATGTTGAGATGCACGCCGAGGACGCCCGCGTCGTCCTTCTGCGGATGGTCGAACGCCAGCCATGACGAGACGACGCTGCCCCAGTCGCCGCCCTGGATGCCATAGGGACGGTCGTAGTTGAGCTTTTCGGTGACGAGCTTGTGCCACAGGCCGGCGATGGCACGCGGCCCGATCGGACCGGTCGTGCCGTCTTCGCGAATCGGCGGGCCGGAGAAGCCGTAACCCGGCAGCGAGGGCACGATCACGTCGAAGGCGTCGAGTGGATCGCCGCCATGCTCCTCGGGGTGGGCGAGGACGTCGATGAGGTGCAGGAACTCGACGATCGATCCCGGCCAGCCATGCGTCACGACCAGCGGCAACGGCCGCGGCGCGTCCTCGACGACGGTGCCGGGTTCGCGGATGAAATGGAGGCGCTGCGGGCCGATATCGACCAGGTAGTTCGGCCACTGGTTGATCGCCTCCTGGCAGCGCTGCCAGTCGTAGCCGTGGCGCCAGTAGTCGACCAGATCGGCGAGGAAGGCGGGATCGGTGCCGGAGGCCCAGGAGCCGCCGTCGGCAATCGCCACCGGCGGACGCCAGCGGCGCAGGCGCTCGTCGAGGTCGATCAGCGCCCGCTCGGGAATGTCGACCTTGAAGGGTTCGGGAGTGTCGTAGCGCGTGTCGGCCATGCCGACAGGCGTAGCGCGGAACTCACCCTTCCAGCAAATCCGCCTTCAGCCGTTCGCGTGCCGCGGCGTCGAGGCCGAGTGCCTTTTCCGCGAACTCTTCCGCCGAGCCGAAATCGGCGCGCACCACTTCGAAGGCCGCTTCGAGATAGGGCGTGCGCGCTTCGATGATGGCGGCGCGGGTGTCGATGTCGAGTTCGGGATAGCGGCCGAGATGGCCGGTCCACAGCTCGTTGGTGCGGAGATAGTCCTCCAGCACCGTTTCCCAGGGCACGCCGAGCAGCGAGAGCAGCAGGGCCGAGGCGAAGCCGGTGCGGTCCTTGCCGGCGGTGCAGTGGAACACCAGCGGTCGGTGCGTGCCGT
>CAIYWM010000476.1 GCA_903929895.1 uncultured Alphaproteobacteria bacterium | reverse complement strand
TTTAAGTCGCTGGCGTCTACCAATTCCGCCACGGGGGCCTGCGGGAGCGACCATAGTCAGGGTCGATTCCCGTGTCATCCCGGTCAGGCGTCGTCGGGCACGGTGAAGCGGGCGGGGGACAGCGACTGCTCCGTGACGCCGAGGTCGGCGACTTCGGCGGGGAGGGGCTTGCTCAGCGCGAGCGCGGCGGCGAGCTGGCCGGCGGCGTAGCCGGTCTGGATGCCGTAGCCGCCCTGGCCGGCCAGCCAGAAGAAGTCACGCTCGGGGGTGTCGAAGCCCACCACCGGGGCGCGGTCGGGCACGAAGGTGCGAAGGCCGGCCCATTTGGCGAAGATGCGCTTCACCTCCAGGGTCGCGGCCTGCTCCACCCGATCCACGGCGATGGCGATGTCCATTTCGTCGGGATAGGCGTCGCAGGGCGGCGAGGGCGTCTCGTCGGCGAGTGAGCCCAGGAACTGCCCGACCTCGGGCTTGAAGTAGAAGCTCTCGTCGAAGTCGATCAGCATGGGCAGCGGCCCGAGGTCGAGGCCTTGCGGGGCGTCGAAGGTGAAGGCCGTGCGCCGCTTCGGCACCAGCCCGATCGGGACGCAGCCGGCCAGGCCGCCCAGCACGTCGGCCCAGGCGCCGGCAGCGTCGATGATGTTGGCCGAGCGCACCGTTTCGCCGTCGCGCAGGGTCACGTTCCACAGCCCGTCGAAGCGGGCGAGGCCGAGGACTTCGGCATTGAGGCGAAGCACCGCGCCGGCGGCGCGTGCGCCCTTCAGGAAACCGCCGTGGATCGCCGCCACGTCCATGTCGTCGGCCTCGGGCTCGAACACCGCGCCCCCGCCGACGGTTTCCGGCTTCACGATCGGCAGGCGGCGCAGAACCTCCTCCGGCTCCAGCCAGCGCACCGACGGCACCAGCCGTGCATAATCTGCGGCGGCGGCCTTCACGGCGGCTTCCTGTCCGGCATGGCCCGCGACCAGCGCGCCGCGCGGCGTCAGCAGAGGATGGTCGGCGAAGCCCGGCGGCGGATTGCGATAGAAGCGGCCCGAGGCCACCGTGATGGCACGGATCTGGGCGCTGCCGTAGGTCTCCGAATGCAGCGCGGCGGAGCGGCCCGTCGTGTGATAGGCGGGCACGTTCTCGCGCTCGAGGATGATCACCTTCGCATGGGGAGCGAGGTGATAGGCGACGGAGACGCCGGCAATGCCGGCGCCGACGATGGCGAAATCGAAATCCTGCATGGGCGGCACATTGCAAGGTCGATGCCACGCCTGCAATAGTCTGCGCGCGAGGAAACGAAACCCATGAACATCGCCCATCTGCTGCTGGGCTCCGCGCAGGAGTTCCGCGACCTGCCCGCGCTGGCCCGCGGAGCGTCGCCGCACCTCACCTATCGCGAGCTGTGGCGCAAGGTCTCGGTCATGAGCACGCACTTCGCCGCCCGCTTCGGGCTCGCGCGCGGCGACCGCGTGGCCTTCGCCATGGCCAACTGCGTCGAATCGATCGAGGTCATGTACGCGATCTGGCATGCCGGCCTCTGCGCCGTGCCGATGAACGCCAAGCTGCATGCCAAGGAATTCGCGTTCATCCTCGAGAATTCGGGCGCCAAGCTCTGTTTCGTGACACCGGACCTCGCCGACACGATCGCCGAGGCGGCCAGGGAGGCGCCCGAACTGAAGGAGATCGTCGACGTCACGACGCGCTCCTACGCATTCATGGCGGTGGGCGACCCGAGCCCGATCGCCGATGCCGAGCCGACCGACCCGGCCTGGCTGTTCTACACGTCGGGCACCACCGGCCGCCCCAAGGGGGCGACGCTGACGCACCGCAATCTGCTGGCGATGACGCTCAACTACTTCGCCGACGTCGACCGCCCGCCGCCCGGCGGCTCGATCGTGCACGCCGCCCCGATCAGCCACGGTTCGGGCCTGTGGAACTTCCCGATGCTGGCGCGCGGTTCGGTGCAGGTCTTCCCCGAGAGCGGCAAGTACGAGGTGCCCGAGACGGTCGAGCTGATGAATCGCTGGCCGCAATGCTCGATCTTCCTCGCGCCCACCATGGTGAAGCGGCTGATCGAGCATGGCAGCGTCGCGGAGCTGCAGCCCGATGCGCTGCGGCTCATCACCTATGGCGGCGCGCCGATGTACGTCTCGGATCTCAAGCGCGCGCTCGACCTGCTGGGCAACAAGCTGATGCAGCTCTACGGCCAGGGCGAGAGCCCGATGACCATCACCCATCTCAGCCGGGAGTATCACTGGGACCGCTCCCATCCGCGCTGGGAGCAGCGCCTGGCCTCGGCGGGACGCGCCGATACCTGCATGGAGGTGAGGGTGGTCGACGAGGCGGGGCGTCCGCTTCCGGTGGGCGAGGTCGGCGAGATCATCTGCAAAGGCGATCCCGTGATGGCGGGCTACTGGAACAATCCCGAGGCCACGGCGCGCTCGTTGCGCGACGGCTGGCTGTGGACGGGTGATGTCGGCGCCTTCGACGAGGAGGGGCTGCTCACTCTCAAGGACCGCTCCAAGGACATGATCATCTCGGGCGGCTCCAACATCTATCCGCGCGAGATCGAGGACGTACTCAACCTCCATGCCGGCGTCGCCGAATGTTCGGTGGTCGGCCGCCCGCACCCGGAATGGGGCGAGGAGGTCGTCGCCTTCGTCGTCGCGCGCGGCGGCGAGAGTCTCTCGCCGGCCGAACTCGACAAGCTCTGCCTCGACAACATCGCCCGCTTCAAGCGCCCCAAGGACTACAAATTCATCGAGGCGCTGCCGAAGAACAACTATGGCAAGATCCTGAAGACGGAGCTCAGAAAACTTCTCTAGCGAATTCCCTCATCCTGATGAGCATCGCGCAGCGATGCGTCTCGAAGGATGGGCAACCGGCACGGTGCGCGATCCCACCCTTCGAGACGCACGCCTTCGGCGTGCTGCTCAGGGTGAGGTCGGTGTAGAGTTCAGGACATATCGAGGAGGACAATCACATGGGCAACCTGATCGACTTCAAGCGTCCGGACGGATCGACCTGCAAGGGCTACATGGCCGAGGCCGGGAAGGGCCGGCCGGGGATCGTCGTGATCCAGGAATGGTGGGGCCTCAACGACCAGATCTGCGGCGTCGCCGACAGGTTTGCGCGGCAGGGCTACAACGCGCTGGCGCCCGACCTCTACAAGGGCCGCGTGACCCAGAAGCCGGACGAGGCGAACCACATGATGAGCGGCCTCGACTTCGTCGGCGCCTCCGACCAGGACATCGCCGGGGCGGTGCAGCACCTCGCCGCAATGGGCGGCAAGGTCGGCGTGATGGGCTTCTGCATGGGCGGCGCGCTCACCATCGCGGCCTGCGCCCGCGTGGGCGGCATCTCCTGCGGCGTGCCCTTCTACGGCATCCCGCCGGGCCAGCTCGCCGACGCGGCGAAGATCACGGTGCCGCTGCAGGGCCACTTCGCCAACAAGGACGACTGGTGCACGCCGGCGGCCGTCGACGCGCTCGAGAAGACGATGAAGGGCGCCGGCCACAGCCCCGAGATCTTCCGCTACGACGCCGCGCATGCCTTCGCCAGCGAGCGCAGCGAGGCCTACGACGTGAAGTCGGCCAACGCGGCCTGGGAGAGGATGCTCGAATTCCTGAAGAAGCACCTCTGAGCCGGCTGCGGGCATGAGGCCGGCCTTCGGCCTCGCCATCGTCGGGCTGGGGGCGTCGCTCGCCCCGCTCGACATCGCCGTCAACGTGGCGCTGCCGGCGATCACGGCCCATTTCAAGGTGGCGCTGGGCGACGTGCAGTGGCTCGTGATCTGCTACGTGCTGGTCTACGGCTCGCTGATGCTGGTCTGCGGCAAGCTCGGCGATCTGTTCGGGCACCGGCTGATCTTCCGCATCGGCCTTGCGATCTCCGCCCTCGGCTGCGCGGCCTGTGCGGCGGCGCCGGACTGGTCGCTCTTCCTGTGGGCGCGCGGGGTGCAGGGCGTCGGCACGGCGCTGGCCCTGTCCTGCACGCCCGCACTCGCGACCTCGCTGTTTCCCGAGAGCGACCGCACCAAGGCGCTGGCGGGCTTCGCCAGTTCCATGGCCATTGCGGCCGCCATCGGCCCGTTCCTCGGGGGCGCGCTGGTCGAACTCTGGGGCTGGCCTGCCGTCTATTGGGTGCGCGTGCCGCTCGCGCTCGTGACGCTCGCTCTGTCCGGTCTGCTGCCCTCGCCCAAGCCCGATTCGCGGCCCTTCGATGCGGTTGGGGCGGTGCTGCTGGCGGCCTGCATGAGCACGCTGCTCCTGTCGCTCACCTTCTCGCAGCGCAAGGAGATCCCGGGCCCGTGGGCGCTGGCGATGGCCCTCGTCGCGCTGGGCCTGATCGTGGCCTATGTCCGCCGCGCCAACCGGGTGCCGGAGCCGATCATCCGGCCGTCGCTCTTCGCCGATCCGCGCTTCACGATCCCCAACGTGCTCAATGCGCTGGCCAACCTCGCGGGCTTCGCCATCCTGCTG
>CAIYWM010000475.1 GCA_903929895.1 uncultured Alphaproteobacteria bacterium | reverse complement strand
TCTTGAGCGACTCGGCGAGGCCGTTCCACGGCACGTCGATGATCGACACGTCGATCGAGCGGTTTTCGAAGTAGGGCCGGAACTGGCGCCGACCGAACAGCGATTCACACGAGGCGATCGGCATCGAGGCGCGGTCGCGGATCAGGCGCAGCCCCTCGGGATCGTAGGAATCGATCTCCATCCAGAACAGATTGTAGGGCTCGCAGGCCCGCGCGACCTTGATGTAGCCCTCGGTCTTGAAGTTGAAATTGGTGTCGAGAAGGATGCCCATCTCGGGACCGGCGCCCTGGCGGAAAGCGGCGAGACCATCGGAGATCGCGCCCAGCACAGCGCCGTCAGCGTTCAGCTCCGGCCCGCCGGGGCTTCGGCCGAACCCTGGCTGGTACATGTTCGGCGGATCGAGATCGAAGCGGAAGATGTTGGTCTTGAGCGCCCTGAAGCCGCGCTCCTTCACATGCCGGCCGAGTTTCACCAGGTCGTCGAGCGAGCGCACCGGCTCGACACCCATGACCTCGGCGTTGCGGAAGCGGTAGCTGCCGCAATGCGACCAGTAGAGCGGCAGGCGGTCGCGCACCGGCCCGCCGAACAGTTCGCAGACCGGGATGCCCAGCGCCTTGGCCTTCACATCGATCAGGGCATTCTCGATCGCGGCCATCGCCTGCTGGTTGATGCCGCCCGGCGCCTGGCGGGTGACGGCATAGAGCGTCGACATGATGCGCTCGACGGGACGCGGATCCTGGCCGATCAGCCCCTGCGCCATGCGCCGGATGACGGCCGTGAGGCCGGCGCTGCCGTAGCCTTCGTTGTATTCGGACCAGCCGACCAGCCCGTCGTCGGTCGTGACCTTGAGAAAGGAGAAGTCGCGCCATCCGGCGTCACAATGCAGATCTTCGATCCTGGCGATTTTCATGTTTTTTCCTCCCGAAGGACTCGGAGCATAGACCAGGCGGCCGCTGCAGAGGGATGGAACAATGCCCCTTTGAGGCGGCGGGTTCGAATCCCGCCCTGTCCGCCAGCCGCCCCTCGAGTCGAAGCCGTCGGGCCATCAACCGTCGCTGTCGAAAGCGATGTGGATATCGCGATGAAGAGTGTCGACGGCAGTCTCTCCGATCTGACATAGGATGACGAAGCGCCCTACGAAGCCGAACGCATCCGGGCACTGCAAATCACAGCCGTCGCGAGCAGCCCAGGAGTGGTTCATGTCTACGCCTTCCGTTCCGGACAACCGTGCGCGCGCCTTCTGCGCCGCTCTAGCGGAAGAAACACCCGGCATGTCGGCCGGCTCCTGGCGGATGCTCGATACCGTCGCGTCACGCATGCGTCTCGGCTTCTTCGAAGCGGAGGCTATCGCGAAGGATTGCGCGCGACGTGGATGGACACAGCTCGCAGCGGATACCGTGCGACTCAAGGAAGAAGGTCGGGCTGTCGTCCTCCAGGGCCGGCGCGCCTAGACAGGCGGCTCTGCCGATCGGCTGGGCAATGCCATACGCTCAAGGGTGCGCGGGCTACGCCTCCGATTTGTCACGGCAATTCACCGGCGGGCGGCGATTTGCCGATTGTTAATCGAGTGCGGTGAGGGCACGGGCTTGGCATGCGCTCCAACAAGCCGGTGAACATGGACATCGATCAGCTGCGGGGATGGGCGTCGATCATGGACAGAGCCATGATCGTGAGCCTCGTCGTCACCATCCTGGCCGTGTCGGCGCTGGGCATCACGACCTTCCTGGCGTTCCGCTACAGCGGCGCCGTGCGCGCTCACGAACAGTCGACGCTCGACCGCTACAAGGGCCTCGAAAGCCTGGCCGCGCAGCACGAGCGCGAAGCCTCGGCGGCGCGCGAACAGGTGACCACGCTCGAACAGCAGATCGCCACGGCGCGAGACCGCACGGCCAGGCTCGAGCGCGAGGTCTCCGCCGCGCGCGATCGGGCGGCGGCGCTCGCGCTGGAAGCGGACCTGGCGCGCGAGCGGGCCGCTGCCTCGGAGAAGGCCGCCCGTGAGGTGACCGAGCGGGTGGCCCAGGCACCACCCGCGGGCAAGGCCGCCCCCGACACGGCTCGCCCCCCGCCGCTGTTCGATGCGGCCGAAATCCGGCGGCGTCTCGCCGATCTCGGGAAGATGGTGAAGGACGCGGCCACGCGTGCCCCGGAGCCGATCGCAGGGCCGACCCCGGAGCCGGCCGCCGCAGCGCCCCCGCAGACTGTGGCCGTGCCGGCCCCGCCGCTCCCGCCGTTCGTCGCGAGCCTGCAGAGATATGCCGGGACCCCGGCCGCGATCTTCCTGCTGGGCCAGATAACCGATGCCCCCGCCATCGGCGCGACGATTTCCGCCGATCTCGGCCAGGCGGGTTGGGCGCCGCAGACCTGGACCTGGGGCGGGGTCGCCGGCATTTTCGGTGTCGTCGTGCTGGTCCGGGACGGCAGCGACCCGGCCACGCACGAGGCCGCCGCCGCCCTCGTGGACGCCCTGGCCGCGGCCGGCTTCAACGCCAGCAAGGGAGACTGGCCGGCGAACTGGGGCCGCTTCCGCGGCACCCTCAACGGGCCGCAGACCCCCAGCCCGACCGACGCCGCCATACGAATCGTGGTGGGAGAAAAGGCGCGCAAGGCGCCCTGATCCCGGCCGCGCTCGACGCCGCTTTCAGAGCGGCGTCACGTTGAGATCGACCCAGAGGCCGCGATAGGCGTCGCTGGCGCCGATGAAGTCGCCCGACACCGGAGTCACCTGCCAGATCTCGCGCGCTACCGCGACCGGGATCAGGTTGGCCCCGCCGACGCTGCGGTTGGTCGGGTCGAAGGTGATCCAGCCGGCGCCCGGCACATAGACCTCGGCCCAGGCATGCGTGGAATCGGCTTCGTAGTTTCCCGTCGCGCGATCCGGCCTGAAGAGATAGCCCGAGCAGAGCCGCGCGCCGAAGCGCAGGCAGCGCGCCGCCTCGACGAACAGCACCGCCAGGTCGCGGCACGAGCCCAGCCCGCGCGCCAGGGTCTCGAGCGGCGCCTGCGTCCCTTCGCTCTCGCGGCTCTGGTAACGGATCTGCTGGGCGACACCGGAACTGATGTCCTTCAACAGGGACAGCGTGTCCGTCGGTTCGCTGCGAACGAACCCCTTCGCCCAGGCCAGCAGCTTCCGGTCGGGATCGAGATACTGCGGCACCACCAGTGCGCCGAGATCGGTCCAGTCGGCATCGGTGTAGGCGAAGGGATAGCGCGTCGCGACGGCGGCGATATCGAATACCGGCCATGGATCGACGCCCAGCGTGAGCACCGCCTCGCTGTCGACCACCAGCCGGTCGGTGAGCCCCTCGAAGCCCGCCGTCGCCACGGCATTGCCGAACACGTCGTGCGCCCAGGTCACGGCCGCGTCGGGCGTCACCGTCACGGCGTGCGATACCAGACGCAGCTCGCGGCTCTCGCGCGGCCGCAGCATCAGCCGGTGCGGCCCCAGCCGCACGGGCGAATGATAGAGATAGGTCGTGCGGTGGCGGATCCTGAGCGTGAGCATGCGATCTCCACCTGCGGCGCACCCTGCGCGCGCCCTGGCCCCGAGGGCCCGTGCCCGAAGAGTTCGACTGGCATCGCAGGCGCAGCACCGCTTGGCAACCGGCGGCAATGCGGCCATGGTCTGCGACCCCTGTCCGGAGGAGACCCATGACCCTGCGTCCGGAATATTCCCTCGGCCATTCGGCCTACAACGATTTCCTGTTCGGTCCGCTGGGCGCCGACTCTTCGGGCATCGACCTCACCGTGCTCTCGGCGCTGACGCGGCTCGGCCTCGATCCGTGGCAGGAGGCGGAGCGTCTGGCCGCGCTGCCGCGCGAGGCCGCGGTCGAGGCGCTGGCCCGCCACATCGCACAACTGCCGGACCATCCGTGGTCGGCGGTCGAGGCGGTGAAGATCGCCGCGCGCCTGATCGCGCTGCTGCCCAAGGGCGCCGTCGCCGCCAT
>CAIYWM010000474.1 GCA_903929895.1 uncultured Alphaproteobacteria bacterium | reverse complement strand
CGCCCGCTTCCGTGATCTCGACCTTCTGCAGCATCTGGCGCGCGATCGTCTCGATGTGCTTGTCGTTGATCTTCACGCCCTGCAGTCGATAGACCTCCTGGATCTCGTTCACGAGGTACTCGGCCAGCTTCTCGATACCCAGCACGCGCAGGATATCGTGCGGCACCGGGTTGCCGTCGATCAGCAGGTCGCCGCGCTCCACGAAGTCGCCTTCCTGGACGGCGATGCGCTTGCCCTTCGGGATCAGGTACTCGACGGGCTCCGCGCCCTCGCCTTCCGGCACGATCAGGATGCGGCGCTTGCTCTTGTAGTCCTTGCCGAACTCGATGCGGCCCGAGATGTCGCAGATGATCGCGAAATCCTTGGGCTTGCGCGCCTCGAACAGCTCCGCCACGCGCGGCAGACCGCCCGTGATGTCGCGGTTCTTGCCGCCCTCGCGCGGGATACGCGCGAGGATGTCGCCGGCATTGACGTCCTGGCCGTTCTCGACCGAGAGAACCGAGTCGAGCGACAGCAGGTAGCGGGCCTCCTGGCCGTTGGCCAGCATGATCGGGTTGCCGGCCGCATCGTGGATGGCGATGCGCGGACGCAGGTCGCCGCCGCGCGGCTGTCCCTTCCAGTCGACCACGACCCTGTTGGAGATGCCGGTGGAGTCGTCAATCACCTCGCGCATCGAGACACCTTCGACGAGATCGACATAGACCGCCTTACCCGCCTTCTCGGTGATGATCGGGAGGGTGTACGGATCCCACTCGGCGAGCTTCTGGCCCTTCGCGACGAGCGTGTCGCTGTCGACGAGCAGGCGCGCGCCGTAAGGCACGCGATGCTTGGCACGCTCGCGCTGGGCACCGTCGATCAGCACGATCTCGGTGTTACGGCCCATCACGACCGGCACGCCCGAGCTGTTGATGACGACGTTGCGGTTGCGCACCTGGACGGTACCGTCGTGGCTCGCCTCGAGGTTCGACTGCTCCGCGCCACGCTGCGCGGCGCCGCCGATGTGGAAGGTACGCATCGTGAGCTGCGTGCCCGGCTCGCCGATCGACTGGGCGGCGATGACGCCCACTGCCTCGCCGATGTTCACCGGGGTGCCGCGCGCCAGGTCGCGACCGTAGCACTTGCCGCAGACGCCGATCTTGGTGTCGCAGGTCAGCACCGACCGGATGCGGAGCTCCTCGATGCCGGCTTTGTCGATGAGCTCGACCTTGACCTCGTCGATGAGATCGCCGGCCTTGCTGATCACCTCGCCGGTCAGCGGATCGACGATGTCGTCCAGCGCGGTGCGGCCGAGGACCCGCTCCGAGAGCGGCTCGATCACGTCGCCGCCGTCGACGACCGCACGCATCGTGAGGCCGCGTTCGGTGCCGCAATCCTCCTCGATGATGATGCAGTCCTGCGCCACGTCGACCAGACGGCGGGTCAGGTAGCCCGAGTTTGCCGTCTTGAGCGCCGTGTCGGCCAGTCCCTTGCGGGCGCCGTGGGTGGAGTTGAAGTACTCCAGCACCGAGAGGCCTTCCTTGAAGTTCGACAGGATCGGCGTCTCGATGATCTCGCCCGACGGCTTGGTCATGAGGCCGCGCATGCCGGCGAGCTGCTTCATCTGCGTGGCGGAGCCGCGCGCGCCGGAATGCGCCATCATCCACACCGCGTTGACCGGCTTGCCCGGCTGCGGCGTCGAGATGCCCTTCATCATTTCCTCGGCGACCCGGTCCGAGCAGCGCGACCAGGCGTCGACGACCTT
>CAIYWM010000473.1 GCA_903929895.1 uncultured Alphaproteobacteria bacterium | reverse complement strand
CCGCCAAGCGCAGCGGCCGCTTGATCGAGAAGCCCCCCGAGAAGGCGCCCGCGCTGCAGGCGGCGGAGTAACCGTCAGCCGCACAGCCAGATGTTCACGGCAAAGCGGCCATCGGCAAAGGCGCCCTCGGGACAGGAGACGCGCTCGACCTCGTGACGCGCCGTCGAGGGAAAGACGAGCAGGCTGTCGTGCACCGGCTCGACATCGATCGTCTGGCCGCCGCCCAGGTCGAAGAGCCGGAGACGTCCCCCCGTGAAGCGGCGCGGCTCGCGGTGGAAGTAGTAGACCATCGTGAGGCGCCGCCGGCCGCCCGGCGTGTACTGGTCTCCGGTAAAGGTGTCGGTGTGCGGTCGATAGAAGGCACCGTCGCCATGCGCCACCACCTCCGTCTGCGTGCTGTTGGGCGCCGTGTGCGTCATCCCGAAAGCGATCTCCAGGTCCGACTGCAAGGCCAGCGCCTTACGGCGCAGCGCTTCGGCGAAGACACCGAGATCCTTCAGGACGGAGGACTGACGGGTGAGTGTTTCGAGGCGGCCCGTGCCCTCGTGGGCCAGCCGCGTCGGGGCGAACCGGGCCTCGGACGCCAGAGCATAGGCGAGGAGACGGGCCGAGCCCGCCGAGCCGAGCCAGTTTGAGAAAATCCGATGGGGCGGAAACCGCCCGCCAAGGAAACTCGGTTCCACCATCCGCCAGCTTTCGGCGCGTTAACCGATGCTGGCAAGGTATTGTTTTAGAGCATTAATCTGAGGGCCGGTCAGACACCACCTGAAGGCATTAAAGCAAACAGTCAGGAAAGGCTGCCAACTAGAGAGGGCTGAGTGAGCTGCTAGCTCCGACAGTTAAGGTGAACTCTGAGCTGACCAATCGACCCAGAGTTCACGCAGGATGTTAACGGAAGCCCATCTGATGCCCACAAATCAGGGGAACGTCCCTACTTCTTCGACACGCCCCAGAACACCGTCACGGGCGGCGGCGGGTTGATCGTTGCGATGTTCGAGCGCACGGCGCTGACACCGAACCATTCACCGAGCGGCACGTGGGTCACCACCTTGATGGCGCGCTCCTGCACCGCGGTGGCGGCGGCCTTCTTCTCGGCTTCCGTCGTCGCCTGCACGTACTTGTCGCGCAGCTTCTCCAGCTCCTCGTCGCAGGGCCAGCCGGAGCGGGCCTTGTCGCAGCTGGCGATCAGGAACGGCGTCATCAGCGGGTCGAGGATGTCGACCTGCGACCAGCTCGTCGAGAAAGCGTTCCAGCCGCCCTCCGACACCGGCCCCTTCTTGGCCAGGCGGACGATCACGCTCTGCCAGTCCATCGAAATCATGTCGACCTTGAAGCCGGCCCGCTCCAGCAGGGACTTGGCCACGGGCCCGAGCTGCTTGATGACGCCGAGGTCTGTCGGCGCCAGCAGGGTCACGGGTGTCCCGTCGTAGCCGGCTTCAGCCAGCAGCGCCTTGGCCTTCGCGGCATTGCCCTCGACCAAACCGGCCATGCCGGCATCGGTCGCCAGCGGCGAGCCGCAGGTGAACATCGCCTTGCAGGTCTGGTAGAAGCGCTTGTCGCCGATATTGGCCTGCAGGAAGTCCTCCTGGTTGAGGGCCAGCGCCGCGGCCTGGCGGATCTTCTCGTTGTTGAAGGGCGGCAGCAGCCAGTTCGGCCGGAAGGCATACTGGTTGGAGACGCGTCCCTTGATGACGCGGATGCCCTTGTCCTTCTCGACCAGCGGCAGATGGTCGGCGGAGACGCCTTCCAGATAGTCGATCTCGCCGTTCAGCAGCGCGTTGACCTGGGTTTCGGCGTCGGGAATCCACACCCACTCGACCCTGTCGACAGCCACGACCTTGCCGCCGGACAGGCCCGACATCGGCTCGGACCGCGGCTTGTATTTGGCGAACTTGGTGTAGACCAGCTTTTCGCCAGGCTTCCATTCGTCCTTCTTGAACACGAAGGGGCCGGAGCCGATGTACTCCTCGATCTGCTTGAACGGATCGGTCTCGGCGATGCGCTTGGGCATCATGAAGGGCACGACAACCGAGGGTTTGCCCAGCGACTCGATCACCGCACCGAACTTCTCCTTCAGCACGATCTGGAAGGTCTTGGCGTCGACGACCTTATACTCCTTCAGCGCCTGCGCCATCTTCTGGCCCATCGCGTCGCGGGCCGACCATCGCTTGAGCGAGGCGATGCAGTCCTCCGCCGTCACCGGCTGGCCGTCGTGCCATTCCAGCCCGTCGCGCAGCTTGAAGGTCCAGACGAGCCCGTCGTCGCTCGTGGTCCAAGTGTCGACCATCTGCGGTTTCACCTGGAACTTCTCGTCCATGGCGAACAGCACGTCATAGAGCATGTAGCCGTGATTGCGCGTGATGTAGGCGCCGCTCCAGATCGGATCGAGCACCTTCACGTCGGAGTGCATCACCACCTTCAGGGTCTGAGCCGACGCGATCGGGACAGCGGATACAGTGGCAAGTGCCGCGACGGCAGAGAGTAGGAAACGACGCATGAATGGTCCCCCAATAAACGACGCGAGGACCGAAATCTTAGGGCGAGTTCACAGCCTCTGTCAGCGCGATAGGACCCTTCGGACAAAAAGAAACTTCGCCCGAACGCCGCGTCCTGACATGGTTATTGCAAGCGATTTGCGCGCAAGTCAGAGCGCGAGCCTGTAGACCCTCGTCGCGGTGCCGGAGAACAGGGCCTTCTTCTCGGATGGCGAAGCGCCGCCGGAAATGCGCTTGAACGCATTCCACAGCACGCCGTAGCCCGAGGTGATCTTGTCGACCGGGAAGTTGCTCTCGTACATGCAGCGATCGACTCCGAACAGCTCGATGGTCGTCTCGACCCAGGGCCGGAACGCCTCGGCCAGTTCCTGCGAGCCCGGCGGCATCGGGCGCCGATAGAAATCGAAGAAGCCCATGGCCATGCCGAGCCCGCCCAGCTTCACCACGATGTTCTGTCGCTTGGCCAACTCGGCCATCGACTTCTTCCAGGCCGCGCGCACCTCGTTGTGGCGCCCGGCATAACCGGCATACCCCAGCGGCCCGCCGACATGGTCGAGCACGATATGCGTGCCCGGGAAGGCGTCGGCCAGCTCGGCGATCTCGAGGATCTGCGGATGGTAGAGCCAGGCGTCGAACGTCAGGTCGCGCTTCGCCAGCTCCCTGAAGCCCTCGCGCCAAGTCAGGTCGCGGGTCTGCTCGGGCGGCGGGTCGTTGCGGGAGTTGCGGATGCCCGGATCGGCGTCCCAGCCGGTCTGGTGGCGAATGCCCTTGAAGCGGCCGTTGCCGGCGGCGATCTGGGCGTCGAACACGTCGCCCGCCTTCTCGCCGAGACGCAGGTCGACATGGCCGACGATGCCGGCGCAGGCGCGCAGCTCCCCGTAGAGACCGGACGCGCTCATCGCCGCGACGCCGTTGGCGAACTCGGTCTCGCCGATGCAGCGCAGCTCGGCCGGCCCGTCCTTGCGGTACATCGAATGGCAGTCGACGAACACCGTGCCCACGATCCTGTGGCCGGTCCGCGTGTCGGCCAGCAGGTCATGGAACAGATAGTCGTTGCCGGTGCGCTGCCAGAGATGGTGATGCGGATCGACGATCGGCAGGTCGGGCTCGAGCGCAGGCTCGCTCACCTTGGCCACCCACGCCGGATCGGGATTCATCACGTTACCGAGGCCTTCGGCGGGCTGCGTCATCGTTTCCTCCGTCTTCGACTTCGTTAGTGGATCGGCTCGTCGGCGATCATCGAGACGTGGGCATGGACGACCTTCCAGCCGACGTCGGGCAGGCGCACCCAGGTCTGCGTCTGCCGGCCGGTCATCTCCCGGCCACGCACCTTGTAGACCAGCGATACCGTCGCGATGTCACGGCCGAGGGTGACGATGTCGAGCCGCAGCCGCTTTTCCTTCGTGCCGGGCCCCGGCGGACGGGCGACGCGAAAGGCGTGGATGCGATCGAACCCGTAGCCGTGTTCGTTGTTGGCGAGACGGATCGTGTGCGGGCTGTTCCAGAAGGTGGCGTCGAGCACCTCCACGTTCTTGTCGATCAACGCCTGCTCGTAGCGTTCGAACAACTCGCGCACCTCGGCCACGACTTCGGGAATGTTCGGCGTCAGATCCGTCACGCTCACCTCGCTCTTGCTGGATTTCCTACGACGGTTGCCGGATCGCCACCGCGATCAGCCCGCCGCCTTCTCCATCGCGCGGGCGACGGCCACCAGGGTCGCATCGCTGCCGCGCGGGCCGATGATGGACAGGCCGACCGGCAAACCGTCAACCGTCGTGGCGCCGGGCAGGTTGACCTGCGGAAAGCCCGCCAGCCCGCCCTGCGCGCAGAGGCAGGTGATGCGGTCGCGCAGAGGATCCAGCACCGAGAGCGGCAGCCCGACCTTCGGTGCCGGAAACGGTGTGGTCGGCAGGCAGAGGATTGTGCCGGGCGGCAGCAGGTACTTCATGCGGCCGCGCACTTCCTGGCGCATCAGGTTGGCCCAGACCTTGTCGCTTTCGGGGATCATCGAGCCCATGACCAGCGCCTTGGCGACCGAGAAGGCGAAGCGCGGGTTGCGCTCGTCGAGCCAGTCCTTGAACGTCGCATAGGACTCGACAGGCTGCAGGCTGCGCTGGGCGCGCGCCCATACCGAGAGGCCCTGCGGCGCCATGATCTCCTCGCGGCTCGAACCGATGAGCCCGGCGAGCTTCTTCACCATCGGCTGCAGCGCCTCGGAGGTGTCCGCATCGGCGAAGCCGAAGGCGTCCACCGCGACGACGAGCTTCGACGGCAAAGCCGTCGGGATCTCCTCGCCCAGCATCACGGCGCAGACCTTCGCGAAGGTCTCGGCGTCGCGCGCGAACCAGCCTGTCGTGTCGGAGGTCGGCGCCTGGGGCAGCATGCCCGTGACGTCGATCCTGCCGTGGGTCGGACGGATGCCATAGAGGCCGCAGAAGCTGGAGGGCACGCGCACCGAGCCGCCGGTATCGGTGCCGAGCGCGGTGTCGCAGATACCCGCGGCCACGGCGGCGGCGGAGCCCGAGGACGAGCCGCCGGGCACGCGGCCCGGGGCGCGGACGTTCTTCGGCGTTCCGTCGAAGGCATTCTCGCCCAGGATGCCGAGCGAGACCTCGTCGGTGATGGTCTTGCCGATCAGGGTGGCCCCGGCATCGAGCAGGGTCTGCACCGCCCAGGCATGCCTGTCGGGGATGGGACGCCCGGTGGGCCAGTCGTGATTGCCGCCGCCGGTCGGCACGCCCGCCACCGCGAACAGATCCTTGGCCGCGAAGGTGAGGCCCGAAAGCGGACCGCCGGCACGCCCCTCGATATGAACGCGCGGGCCGGGAACGAAGGCGCCGATCTCGTCAGTCATGGAACGCTACCCTCTCAAGTCAGCCTGAACGCAGCGACTATTCGGCCGGTGCCGCCGGCAGGCGGCCCTTGGTTCGCCAGCGCTTCGCCCAGCCGGGGCTGAACTTCATGCCGGTCAGCCTGTCGAACCACATGTACACCACGGGCGTGATGAACAGCGTCAGGACCTGCGACACCATCAGGCCACCGACGACGGTGATGCCCAGCGGCTGGCGCAGTTCGGCGCCGGCGCCATGGCCCACGGCGATCGGCAAGGCGCCGAGCAAGGCGCAAACGGTCGTCATCATGATGGGTCGGAAGCGCAGCAGGGCCGCCTCCACGAT
>CAIYWM010000472.1 GCA_903929895.1 uncultured Alphaproteobacteria bacterium | reverse complement strand
CGTCGGCGGCTATGCTGATGCCGCCTTCAACCGCGCCGTCCGATTCGGTGCCGGCTGGTATGGCTTCAACCTCGACCCGGCCCGGACCAAGGGCATGCTCGCCAAGCTCGACGAGGCGTTCACCCGCGCCGGCAAGAAGCGCGGCCCCGACTATCAGGTGATCGTCACGCCGCCGATGACCGCGGGGCCCGAGACCGTCAAAGAGTATGCCGCGCTGGGCGTGCATCGCCTGGTCGTCATGCTGGGCAGCCAGCGTCCCGAGAAGATCGACCAGCGCCTGCCGGAGCTGGAGCAGTGGGTGAAGGCTGCGGGCTGACGCCCGTCGGTTCGCTGGCGATCGCCAGTTCGCAGCGGTGCGGTCGCTCGGTCGGCCGGGCGGGCGCCCTGCGGCACCTTCGCCACCACGGTGCTGGTCTGCCGGAAGGTCTCCATCGGTTTGGGACCATAGGCGAGCAGACCGCCGGCCAGGAGGCGACCCGCTGTCGAACGGTCGTTTCCTGTGCGGCATCGGCATCATCCTGGAGAAGTTCCGGGCGATGGCGAAGCAGGCGGGCCGCGATCCGGCCAGCCTGCCGATCAAGATCTTCCGGGTGCCGGATGTGCTGGGCCCGCTGAAGTTCTGCCGCGACATCGGCGTCGATCGCGTCACCTTCAGCCTGCTCGCCGAGGTGGAGGACAGGATCCTGCCGATCCTCGACCGCTGGGCCGAGCTGCAGCGGCAGTTGTCGTAGGCCGCCGCGCTCGGGACGACGGATCTAGGTCGGGTCGAGGACGACGATCGGAATCTCGCGATCTGCCGCCTTCTGCTGGTAGTTGTCGTAGGGCGGCCAGAAGACCACGGCCTGCTTCCACAGAGCGCCACGCTCGGCGGCGCTGGCCGTACGGGCGCGCACCTTCAGCTTCTGGGTGCCGACCATGATCTCGGCCTCGGGATAGGCCAGCAGGTTCTTGTACCAGCCCGGATGGTCCGGCGCGCCACCCTTGGACGCGACGATGAAGTAGCTGTTGCCGGCCTTTCCGTAGAACAACGGGAAGATGTACTTCTGGCCCGACTTGCGGCCGGTCGTCGTCAGCAGCAGCGACGGCACCGTCAGCGTCGGCATGTTGGGGAACGAGGCGGTGTACATGTGACCGTCCGTCCCGCCGCTCGACAGGTAGCGGTTGGTATGGTCGATCATCCACTGCGGCATGTTCGGGGCGAGCTTGGCATCGGCCATGAGTGATCTCCTTTGCGGGTCAACCGCCAGTATAACGCTCAGGGCCGCATGAAGGCATAGGTCGGATCGTCCTCGAGATTCTCGTCAAGGCCGACCAGCTCTGAACCGCTCCGGGTTTGCCGGAGGTTTCTTGGTTTGAGTCACGTCGCCAGTTGTTGCTCATCGAGTATGGCGCAGGATGTAGGCGATCTACTGCTCGTTGAACCGTGACTTCTTCATGGATACTCCGCCGTCCGGCCCGTGTGGCTATGCGACTAGTCATAGTGTGCAATGAGAGGCTGATCTTGGCTGGTCGTGCCATCGCTGCCGACACGACCGGCCTTCGAGATCACGCTGGCATCACCACGAGTCGATCATGGGGCGCTTCTTGCCAGAGCGCGGCGGGCCGGGCCGGATCGCGGCCAGCATGTTGACGACCCAGCCACGCGTCTCGGCCGGGTCGATCACGTCGTCGAGCATGAAGTTGGTCGAGCGGTTCAATGCCTTGCCCGCTTCATAGGCCTGCGCAACCTTGGCCTCGAAGAGCTTGAGGCGCTCCTCCGGGTCCTCGATGGCCGCAAGCTCAGCCCGAAAGCCCAGCTTGACCTGCCCCTCGATGCCCATCGGCGCAAACTCGCCAGTCGGCCACGAGACATAGAAGTACGGCGCGCGGTAGTTGCCACCGGCCATGGCGCTCTGCCCCAGCCCGTAGGCCTTGCGCAGCACGATCGTGAAGTACGGAACGCTCACGTTGCAGCTTGTCAGGAACATGCGCGCCGCATGTCGCACGAGCGCCGTCTTCTCTGCCTCGGGGCCGACCATAATGCCGGGCGTATCGCATAGATTGACCATCGGGATGTCGTAGGCGTCGCAGAGCTGCATGAACCGCGCGCCCTTGTCGGATCCGTCGGAATCGACCGCTCCGCTGAGATGCTTCGGATCGTTGGCCATCACACCGACCGTACGGCCTTCGAGACGGATCAACGCCGTGACCAGCGTACGCCCAAAGTCGCGGCGCAGCTCAAGCACCGAACCTTCATCGGCCAGTGTTTGGATCACGTCGCGCACCTCATAGGTGCGCAGCCGGTTCTCGGGCACGATGTGGCGCATCAAGCGCTGGTCCGGCGCGGTCCAGCTCTTCAGGGGCCCCTGAAAATAGGCGAGGTACCTCTTGGCGACGGCGACGGCTTCGGCTTCGTCGGCAACCAGGATGTCGACGACGCCATTGCGCGTCTGCACCGCCATCGGGCCGATCTCCTCAGGCGTGAACACGCCAAGCCCGCCACCCTCGACCATGGCCGGGCCGCCCATCCCCAGCGTCGTATCGGCGGTCGCGATGATCACATCGCAGCAGCCGAGCAGCGACGCATTGCCCGCGAAACAGCGCCCCGAGACGATACCGATCAGCGGCACCAGAGCCGAGAGCTGACCGAAGTGATGGAAGGTGTCGAACTGGATGAAGCCGCCATAGTCGTCGTCGCCGGGTCGACCACCGCCGCCTTCGGCAAACAGCACCAGCGGCATCCGCCCGTCCTCGGCGATGTCGAGGATCTTGTCGGTCTTCCAATGATTGTGAACGCCCTGTGTTCCGGCAAACACTGTGTAGTCATAGGCCATCACGGCAACACCCGTGGCGGGCGCGTCGAACATATGCCCGTTCACGCGACCGACGCCGGTCACGAGACCGTCGGCCGGGCTGCGGGTGAGCAGATCTTCGAGCGTCCGCCGATGTCGCTGTGCCGCCACGACCAGGGGGCCGTACTCGACGAACGTACCCGGATCGATCAGGTTTTCCACATTCTCGCGCGCGGTTCGATGGTTGGTCGTGTGGCGGCGCTTGACGGCCTCTGGCCGGTTCTCGTCTCGCGTCAGGGCCCGGCGCTCCAGCATCTCAGCCAGGTCGGGGCGAATGGCATCGAGGTCGACCTCCTCTCCTGCGCCCACGGCCTCTACGGCGATTTCCGATGGCTCCAGGCTGAGCAGCAGCTGGTCTTCCCAGAGCGTCTCGCCGGGCTCGACGTGGATGGCCCGGACGATGCCACTCGCAGTCGCCTTGATGATGTGTTCCATTTTCATGGCTTCCATCACTGCGACCTCGACCCCCAAAGGCACGGCGTCCCCGATCGAGACGGCCACCGAAATGACGGTGCCCTGCATCGGGGTCCGGACCCCGATCATCCCGTCCTGCAGACTGCCTCCCGCCGCCGGGCCGGCACCCGATACCGGCTGGCCGCGCGTTGACTGGCCGTAGGTGAGGACGGAGAGCGGGTCGGTGGCGTCGACCTTGGCGCCAGCGCGAGCGCCGCGCCTCCCGTCATCCTTCACGGTCGCGTACAGACGCGGATGAGCGGCGGCGTCCACGGCGATCAGTGCCGGGGCATTGGCCGCCACGAAGCCGGTGTCGAAGTTGCCGGCGCGCACGTGCTTGTCCAGCAGCAAGGCCTGGAGAAAAGCGATGTTGGTCGGCGCGCCCGCTACGTTGAACTCGCAGAGCGCCCGATAGCCCTTGCCCGTCACATCCTCGACGCGGCCGCTGCGGGCAAACACTATCAGCTTGGCGAGCAGCGAATCGTAGGCTGGATTGGTCGCATAGCCGGCATAGCCGTAGCCATCGACGCGAATATCCGGACCGGAAGGTGGCTCGAACGTGCTCAGGAGGCCACCACCCGGCTTGGCTGTCCCGTCGGGCTGCATCGTCTCGACATTGATGCGGAGCTGCATGGCCATGCCGCTCGGGGCCGGTCCCGCACTTCTCGCAAGACCAAGCT
>CAIYWM010000471.1 GCA_903929895.1 uncultured Alphaproteobacteria bacterium | reverse complement strand
TCGCGAACACCGACACGGTCGCCGAATTGCGCATGGCGCGCGATACACCCGGCTTCTTCATGGGGTTGGACGGTGCCGAGCAGCGGCTTTGGGCCGACGATCTGCTCGATCGACTGGATCCCTGCGATGCGGAGGCCCCGGCGGTCTGCCTGCTCGATTCCGGAACGACGATCGCGCACAAACTGATCGGGCCACTGCTCGATGCGGCAGATCAGCAGGCCTATGATGCGGCCTGGTCGGTCGAGGATATCAGCGCGCTCGCCCATGGCGGCCACGGCACCCAGCTCTCGGGCATCGCGCTCTACGGCGATCTGACCGACGTGCTGGCGGGTGCCGGACCGATCAGCGTCAAGCATCGGCTCGAGTCCGTGAAGATCCTGCCAGATCATGGCGCGAATGACCCGGAACTCTACGGCGCCATCACAGCGCAGGCAATTGCGCGCGCCGAGATCGTGGCCCCGTTGCGACCGCGAGCGATCTGTCTTGCGATCACAAGCCTCTGTGACCATTGGCGCGGCCGCCCGTCTTCTTGGTCGGCCAAGCTCGATGCGCTGGCCTTTGGCCGGGATGAAATTCCCCGGGTGATCACCGTTGCTGCGGGCAATATTCGCGACCCGATCGTCGCGGCCGACTACCCGGCGCGCAACGATGTGATGCCGATCGAGAGCCCGGCGCAGGCGTGGAACGCGCTGACGGTAGGGGCCTTCACTGAGAAGTCGCTAATTTCGGATGTGACCTATGCGGGTTGGAACGCCTTGGCCGGCGTTGGAGATCTCACGCCGCGCAGTAGGACTTCTGTGTCGTGGCATCGCGACTGGCCGCTCAAGCCCGATGTCGTGTTCGAGGGCGGCAATATCGGCGTCGATCCCGCGTCTGGTTTTGGTGACTATGTCGACGATCTGGCGCTGCTGACGACTTACCGTAAAACCGGCGAACGGCCCTTCACTACCACGGGCGATACCAGCGCCGCGACCGCGCTGGGCGCCAGGATGGCGGCCAGAATCCTCGCCGAGCGACCCACTTTGTGGCCCGAAACCGTTCGCGGCCTGATCGTCCACTCCGCCGAATGGACGTCGGCGATGATCGGATATCTCGGCACGATCAATCGGGCGAGCCTCGTGCGCCGCTTTGGCTTTGGGGCACCGTCATTTGCCCGCGCGATGGGTAGCCTCAACAATGACGTAACGATGGTCGTCGAGGACAGCCTTTCGCCCTTCAAAATGTCGGGCAGCAAGGGCGTGACGGATGAGCTTGCCGTTCACGAGCTGGTCTGGCCGCGCGAACGTCTCCTGGAATTGGGCGGCGCGATTGTCCAACTGCGGATCACGCTCAGCTACTTCGTCGAACCCAATCCCGGTGAACGCGGTCAGTCACGCCGCCACAGCTATGCGAGCCACGGGCTCCGGTTCGCCTTGAAGCCGGCCGACGAGAAGCTGGACGTGTTCCTGAGACGGATCACTTCGGAGGCCGGTGCGCGACCGCCCAAACGCCAAGGCACGGACACGGGCTGGACGATCGGGCCGCAACTGCGCCACCGCGGGTCGCTCCATGGCGATATCTGGGAAGGCACCGCCGCCGATCTAGCTGAGCGCAACAGCATCGTCATTTATCCAACCGGGGGTTGGTGGCGCGAAAATCCCGCGCAGGGAAGGATCGGAGAGCGGGTGCGGTATAGCCTAATCGCAACCATCCGCTCGGCGGAAGGCGTCGACCTTTATTCGGAAGTCAGCGCCCAGATCGCGCCCGAGATTACGGCGGAAGTCGCGATCGAAGTCTGAGCGGTTGCCTATCTGAACGAGGGACCGTTCTAGCGTTCTGCAGCCCAAAAGGAGCCTTTCCGGACTGTCCGCAATTACTGTCGTGAGAATAACGCGGC
>CAIYWM010000470.1 GCA_903929895.1 uncultured Alphaproteobacteria bacterium | reverse complement strand
GATCTGCTCCTCGATCGCCTTGACCTGCGCGGCATCGGGGCCGGCCGGCGCGGGGGGCGCCGGCGGTGCCGGCAACTGGACGGCCACGTTCACGATCGGACGGTAGAACAGGTACCAGCCCAGCCCCAGCCCGGCGGCGAGCAGGAAGAACCCGCCCAGCAGTCCGCCCATGATCCAGGGCCAGCGCGGCGCCGGCTGCTCTTGTGTCGTCTGTTCGGGCGGCGGAAGGGAGGCGGCCATATACCAGTGAGGCTCCGGTTGAGGGGTGCAGTCAATACCCGCCGCGCGGCGGAATTTGGGCGCCGCGCTGACCGCGCGGAGGCTCTTGCGCCGCCCTCTTGCGCGTTCAGGCCCGGCATATAAGTGTATATGCACACAATGGCCACCCTCTCGACCCGCCCTGCGGCCACGTTTAGGGTCGCCGCCACGAACGAAGGAGACATTCCATGACCGCGTGCATCGTTGGCTGGTCCCACGGCAAATTCGGCAAGCTCGACGGCGAGACCAGCGAGTCGCTGGTCGTGAAGGCCGCGTCCGAAGCCATCGCCCATGCCGGCATCGAGCCCAGGGACGTCGACGTCATCTACGTCGGCAACATGAACGGCGGCTTCGTGCGCCAGGAGTTCCATTCCTCGCTGCCGCTGCAGGCCCATCCCGACCTGCGCTTCAAGCCCTCGACCCGGGTCGAGAATGCCTGCGCGACCGGCTCGGCCGCGATCCACATGGGCCTCAACACGCTGGCCGCCGGCAAGGCGCGCTTCGTGCTGGTGGTCGGCGTCGAGAAGATGACCGAGCTCAACTCCGCGCAGGCCGGCGAGGTGCTGATCAAGGCCTCCTACGTCGCGGAGGAAGCCAACATCGAGGCGGGCTTCGCCGGCATCTTCGGCAAGATCACCTCGGCCTACTTCCAGCGCTACGGCGACAAGTCCGATGCGCTCGCCCGGATCGCGGTCAAGGCGCACAAGAACGGCGCCAAGAACCCGTACGCGCACTTCCAGAAGGAATTCGCCTACGATTTCTGCCGCACGCCGTCCGACAAGAACCCGTTCGTCGCCGGCCCGCTGAAGCGCACCGACTGCTCGCCCGTCACCGACGGAGCGGCGGCGGTGATCCTAACGGACGTCGGCACGGCGCTGGGCATGAAGCAGGCGATCGCCTTCCGCGCCGCCGAGCACGTCAACGACTTCCTGCCGATGAGCCGCCGCGACATCATCAAGTTCGAGGGGCCGCAACTCGCCTGGCAGCGGGCGCTGAAGTCGGCGCATCTCGACCTGCTCGACCTCTCCTTCGTCGAGAGCCATGACTGCTTCACCTCGGCCGAGCTGATCGAGTACGAGGCGATGGGCCTCACTGCGCCGGGCGAAGGCGAACGCGCCATCCACGAAGGCTGGGTCGAGCGCGACGGCAAGCTGCCGGTCAACGTCTCGGGCGGCCTCAAGGCCAAGGGCCACCCGGTCGGCGCCACCGGCGTCAGCATGCACGTGATGACGGCGATGCAGCTCTCGGGCACGGCACCGGAAGGGCTGCAATTGCCCAAGGCGAAGCTGGGCGGTGTGTTCAACATGGGCGGCGCCGCCGTCGCCAACTATGTGAGCATCCTCGAGCCGCTGCGCTAGAACGCATGCGCGCCGTCGGCCACCGCGAGAGCGACGCCATCCTGGGCGCCATGCGCCAGGTGGCGCTGGCCGGCGGGCGTGCGCTCAGCTACGCCGACACGGCGAGCATTCTGGCGGCGGGGCACTATCTGCTGCGCCGCCGCGGCCTCACCGACCTCGGCACGCTTCCCGCGGTCGAGCCGGCCGACCTCGTCGCCGCGCTGCAGGACCGCGCGCTGGCGGAGGAGGCGGTGAAGTATCTCGCCGTCATGGCGATGGTCGACGGCACGCTCGACCACGGCAAGCTGAAGCGGGTCCTCGAGTATTCCCGCGCCCTCGACATCGAGGCCGACTATCTCACCGATCTCGTCGAGGCCGCCTCGGGTCATCTCGCCTGGGCCACCGCCGACATGTGGCGCAAGAACTTCGACAGTGTGCTGAGTCGCTCCTCCGAGGGACTCGATCCGAACAACTGGATCCGGCCCTATGCCGGCGCGAACGCCGATCCCGCTCTGCTCGCGCGCTACGAGGCGCTGGGCGGTCTGCCGCAGAACAGCTTCGGCAAGGCGCTCTGGGATTTCGACAAGGCGAACTTCTATCCCTTCCCCGGCGACCCGGCGGCGCTCAACGCCGCCTTCGGCACGGCGCACGATTCGACGCATGTGATCTCGGGCTACGACACCAGCGCGCGCGGCGAACTGCTCGTCTCGACCTTCACCGCCGGCATGCATCCGATCAATCCGATGAGCGGGCACATCCTGCCGGTGATTTTCTTCTTTCACTTCGGCGAGCAACTGAACGACGTCGGCCATGCCGGCAAGGGCGGCCTCGATCCCGACGAGTTCTGGCACGCCTGGGCGCGCGGCGCCGAGATGACGACCGACCTGTTCGATCCGAAGTGGAACGTCTGGGACTGGGTCGAGCACGACCTGGAGGAGCTGCGCCACCGCTGGAACGTGACGCCGCCGGGGAACCGGCGTTAAGGCGACGCGGTTGAAGAAACCGAAAGGTCCCTCACTTCGTTCGGGATGACAGCTCTTCTTGCATCGGCGCACTGCGCAAATCGCAACAAGTTTGTCATCCCGAACGCAGTGAGGGACCTTTGCGCCTGTGATTGCTCAGACCACCGGGCTCGCGCCGCCGTCGACGTTGATGGCGACGCCGGTGATGAAGGAGCCGGCATCGGAGCAGAGGAAGCAGGCCATGCGGGCGAATTCCTCGGCCTTGCCCATGCGGCCGAGCGGGATGCGGCCCTTGGCCATGCCGGCCAGGAACTCTTCGTAGGTCTTGCCCTCGCCCGCTGCGGTCTTGTGGCGGCGCTGCCACTGGTCGCTCTCGATCAGACCCACGAGCATCGCGTTGACGAGGATATTGTCCTTGGCCAGTTCCTGGCTCATCGCCTTGGTGAGCGCGAGACCCGCCGCACGGCTGACACTGGTCGGCGTCGAGTTGGCGGTCGGCGCCTTGGCACCGATGTTCAGCACGTTGACGATGCGGCCCCACTTGCGCTCGCGCATGCCGGGGATCGCCGCGCGGCTGAGACGGATGGCGGCGAACAGCTTGAGGTCGAGGTCGCCCTGCCAGTCCTCGTCGGTCACGGTCTCGAACGACTTGGCGTGGCTGATGCCGGCATTGTTCACGACGATGTCGACCTTGCCGAACTCGGACTCGATCTTCTTGAAGGTGTCGGCGATCGGCGCGGCCTTCGAGACGTCGCAGGAATAGGCCTCGATCTTGATGTTGGCCTTGCCCGCCGCCTTCTGGACCTCGGCCTTCGCCGCCGTCAGCGCGTCCTGCTTGCGCGCCAGCAGCGCAACCGATGCGCCCGACGCCGCGAATTCCTTGGCCATGGCGAGGCCCAGGCCCGTGCTCGCGCCGGTGATCACGGCCACGCGGCCATCCATACGTACGTCCATCTTGTCCTCCCGAAAGCTTCAAAATCGGGCGACACCATATCCATCGATCAGCGTGGCAGCGAGTCCGGCGCGTATTGCTGGGCGAACTCGGCGCTGGGCGGAATCGGCTTGATGACATCGATGGCGATGCCGTTGGGATCCTCGGTGATGAAGTGCCGCTGGCCGAAAGGCTCGTCGCGCAGCGGCAGGTGGATCTTCAGTCCTGCGGCCTGCGCCTGGGCATAGAGCGCGTCGACATCGTCGACCTCGACGTTCACCAGCACGCCGGACGCCTTCTTGCGGAACGGCGCGGGGATCGTCTCGTGGCGATAGTCGAGGATGGCGAGGTTCGCCTTGTCCGGGACCGTGCTGGTCAGATGGACGTACCAGTCGGCTTCGAAGGCGCGCCGGAAGCCGAAATGCTTCTCCCAGAAGGCGGCGGTGCCGGCGACGTCGTCGGTGCAAAGCACGGTGTAGAACTCCCTGAGCTGCATTGCCCTCTCCTCTCTGGTCATTTACATACAATCAGTATGCCAGCGACTTAGATACAGGATGTATGTATGTCAAGACCGCGGACCCAGGCGGAGCGGCTGGCCGTCACCCGCGCGACGCTGCTGCGGGAAGCGCGGCTGATCTTCGCCGCCTCCGGCTACGACGCCGCGGCGACCGAGGAGATCGTGCAGCGGGCCAAGGTGACGCGCGGCGCGCTCTACTATCACTTCAAGGACAAGCGCGCCGTGTTCGAGGCCATCGTCGAGGAGGTGGCGAGCGAGATCGCGGCGGCGATCGACAAGAGGGCGGAGCCCTTGGGCGATCCCCTGCAGGCGCTGATCGAGGGCACGCGCGCCTTCCTCGATGCCTGTCTCGATCCGGCCGTGCGCCGCATCTACCTGATCGATGCGCCCGCCGTGCTGGGCTGGCATCGCTGGCGCGAGATCGATGCGCCGCATGGCGTGCGCTCGCTGCGCGAGGGCGTGGCCGCGGTGCTGGCGGCGCGTCCGAATCCGGGCCTCGCCGTCGAGCCGGTCACGTTTCTCCTGTCCGGCGCCTTCAACGAAGCCGCTCTCTGGATCGCCGAAGCCAGGGACGAGAAGACCGCGCGTCGCGAGATGGACCGCACGCTGGTCCAGCTCATGGAGCGGCTGTTCGGGTCTCCCGCCGAACCTGCTCGACCGCCGCGAGCACGCGCTCGGGCGTAGCCGGCGCGTCGAGCCGCACCGCCACCTTGGCGTTGCCCACCGCGCCGATCGCATCCTTGAGCGCGGTCCAGACGGCGGTCGCCAGCATCAACGGCGGCTCGCCGACCGCCTTGGAGCGAAAGATCGTGGCCTCGCGCGACGGCGCATTGTCGAGCAAGCGGACGTTGAACACCGGCGGCACGTCGCGGCTGCCCGGGATCTTGTAGGTCGACGGCCCCGCCGTGCGCAGCCGGCCCTTGGCATCCCACCACAGTTCCTCGCAGCTGAACCAGCCCTGGCCCTGCACGAAGGCACCCTCGATCTGGCCGAGATCGATCGCGGGGTTGAGCGACTGGCCGCAATCCTGGACGAGGTCGGCGCGCAGCACGCGGCTCTCGCCGGTCAGCGTGTCGATCGCCACTTCCGCCATCGCGGCACCGAAGGAGAAATAGAAGAACGGCCGGCCGCGCATCGTGGCCGGATCCCAATGGATGTTCGGCGTCTTGTAGTACCCGGTCGACGACAGCGAAACGCGACCGAGCCAGCAGAGCTTGGCGAGCTCGCCGAAGCCCAGTACCTGGTTGCTGCCGGGCTTCGCGATGCGCACGTTGCCATCGGCGAATTCGATGTCGGATTCGGTCACGCCGAAATGTTCCGCGGCGAAGGCCACCATGCGGCTGCGGATCGTGTTCGCCGCGTCCCAGGCCGCCCAGCCGTTGAGGTCCGAGCCCGTCGAGGCCGCGGTCGGCGAGGTGTTGGGCACCTCGGCGGTCGAGGTGGCCGACGGCCGGATTCGTTCGACATCGACCTTGAACACCTCGGCCACCACCTGGGCCACCTTGATGAACAGCCCCTGCCCCATCTCGGTGCCGCCATGGTTCAGGCGGATCGAGCCGTCGGTATAGACATGCACCAGCGCGCCGGCCTGGTTCATGTGCGGCAGGTTGAAGGAGATGCCGAACTTCAGCGGGAAGAGGCCCAGCCCGCGCTTCAGCACCGGGTTGGCCGCATTGAAGGCATCGATCTCGGCGCGCCGCCGTTCAATCTCGCCGCCGGCCTTCAATTCGGCCCAGCAGCGCTCCAGATGATTCTCGTCGACCGTCTGGCCGTAAGGCGTTTCGTCCCGGCCCTCGGCATAGAAGTTGAGCGCGCGCACGTCGACGGGATCGCGCCCGAGATCAAGCGCGATCCGGTCGAGCGCATCCTCCATCACCACCACGCCCTGCGGTCCGCCGAAGCCGCGGAACGCCGTGTTCGACTGCTTGTTGGTGCGGCAGGCATAACCGACGGCCCGGAAATGCGGGATCCAGTAGGCATTGTCCGTATGGGTGAGCGCCCGTGTCACCACACCGGGCGTCATGTC
>CAIYWM010000469.1 GCA_903929895.1 uncultured Alphaproteobacteria bacterium | reverse complement strand
GTGATCGTCGCGCCGACCGGCGAGATCGTGGCCAAGGGCACGACCGAGGACGACGAAGTCATCTCCTACGATTGTGACCTCGGCCTCGGCGAATACATCCGCAACACCACCTTCAACTTTGCCAAGCACCGCCGCCCGGAGCACTACAAGCTCATCAGCGAGCGCACCGGCGTGAAGCTCGAACCGTCGAACTGAGGATAGAGAGATGCAATACGCTTCCAACGACCTGACGCCGCACGAGCGCTACAAGGTTCTGACTGCTTTCGTGCTGCCGCGGCCGATCGCCTGGGTGACGACCCTGGGGCCGACCGGCGTCGTCAACGCGGCGCCATTCAGCTTCTTCAACGTGTTCGCCGAAGACCCGCCGCTTTGCATGTTCGCCGTCAACAAGCGGCCGGACGGGCGCCTCAAGGACACCTGGACGAACATCCAGCGAACCGGCGAATTCGTGATCAATCTCACGGACGAACCGCTGGCGCTCAAGATGCACGAATCGAGCGGTGACTTTCCGCCCAACGTCGGCGAGCCGGACTATCTCGGGCTGAAGCTCGCGCCGTCCGTCGACATCAAGACGCCGCGCCTGGCCGATGCGCCGTGGGCGATGGAATGCAAGACCTGGCAGGTCATCAACGTGAAGGACGATCGGCAGCTCGTGATCGGCGAGGGGCTGCGCTTCCACATCCGCGACGAACTGTGGGACGACAAGGCCAAGCGCGTCCACATGGACAAGTATCATCCGGTGGGCCGCATGTTCGCCGACCGTTACTGCCGCACCAACGATCGCATGGACTTCCCGGCGACGCCGGTTGTGAAGGCCGCCGCCGAGTGACGGGCCGTGCCCGTCATCCCGAGCATTTGCGAGGGATCTTCGGGCTCCGGAAAGATCCCTCGCTTACGCTCGGAATGACAATTACGACCAGTTCAGCCGGGACCGTCCGATCGCCATCGCGACGGCGGCCTGGCTGGGCTCGACGACGGGCAGGCCGACATGGCGCTGCAGCCGGTCGCGGTAACGCGCCATGCCGGCGCAGCCCATGACGAGCACGTCTGCGCCGTCCTCGTCGCGCAGCTCTGCGGTGACTTCGGCCATGCGGCTGAAGGTGCGTGCCTCGTCGGCAAGCTCGACGACGCCGAGGCCGATCGCGCGGTCGCCGGCCATGCGGTCATTGAGGCCCATCTGGCCGACATAGCGCAGATGGCGGGGGATCGACTTCTTCAGGATCGAGATCACACCGAAGCGCTGGCCGAGGGTGAGGGCGGTCAGGATGCCGCACTCGGCGATGCCAAGCACCGGCTTGGTCGTGAGTTCGCGCGCGGCATGCAGGCCGGGATCGGAATAGCAGGCGATGACGAAGGCCGAGCAGTCGTTGTCGCGCTGCTTCACCATGGCGCCGATCAGCGGAACGACCTGCTCGACGTGTCCCTGGTTCTCGATGCCGGGCGGACCGTCGGTCAGCGTGACGCATTCGATGGCCGGCCCGCCCTGCATGCGCAGCGGGTCCATGGCGGCGTCGATGCCGCGGGTGACGGCTTCGGTGGAGTTGGGATTGATCACGAGGATGCGGTCGGACATGAGCCGCAAGATGGCCCCTAAATTGCTATTCGACAACGCCTGATCTAACGTCACGACTTGGGGATTTCATGGGAAGGGAACCAACGAAAATGATGCATCGTCGCTTTGCCGCGCTCGCCGTCGCGGTCCTGATGTGCGCGAGTCCCGCGCTTGCCCAGGACAAGAAGCCGCCCCTGCGTACGGGTGTCGATGGCACGTTTGCGCCGCACGCCATGCCGAAGCTGGGCGGCGGCGTCGAGGGCTTTCAGATCGATGTCTTCACCGAGGTCGCCAAGCGCATGAAGCGCGACATCACGATCGATGCGGTGAGCTTCTCGACCTTGATCCCGGGCATGCAGTCGGGCCGCTACGACTTCATCGCCGCGCCGACGACGGTGACCAAGGAGCGCGCCGAGAACATGCTGTTCACCGCGGGCTATCTGTGGACCGCGTTCCAGTTCGGTATCAAGAAGGGAAGCGCGCCGATCAAGAGCTGGGCCGACCTCAAGGGCAAGGCCGTAGCGGTCAACAAGGGCACGCCCTACGAGACGCTCGCCAAGAAGATGGGCGAGGAGCACGGCTTCACCGTGCAGGTCTACGACACGCAGCCCGATGCCACGCAGGCCGTGCTCTCCGGCCGCGCCTACGCCACGCTCGGCGGCAACACGACCATCGTCTATGCGGCCTCCAAGAACCCGCAGTTCATCGCCGACCTCGAGCTTGCGGAAACGCGCGCCCACTGGGCCGCACCGGTCCCGAAGGACAATCCGAAGCTTCGTGCCGAGCTGCAGGATGCGCTCGACTGCATGAAGAAGGACGGCACGATGGCCAAGTTCTACGAGAAGTGGTTCAACAAGAAGCCGGCCGCCGACGATCTCGCGGTCGTGGTCACGCCGGGCTACGGAGTTCCGGGCATGCCGGGCTACGATCCGACGCCGCATGAACTGAAGTGTGGCGGCTGAGCCC
>CAIYWM010000468.1 GCA_903929895.1 uncultured Alphaproteobacteria bacterium | reverse complement strand
GTGGCGCTGTATCGTGTCGGCGATCTGCTGCAGGGAGGCTCGATCCTCCTCGACGAGGACGCCCCGCGCACCGTGCAGCAACGTGCCCCAGATCTCGAACGTGCTGGCGTCGAAGGGCAGCGGGGCTGCGTGCAGGAACACCTCGTCGGCGGCGAAGCGCGCGTAGGTCTGGTCGGTCACGAGGCGGACCACGGCGCGATGCGGCACGGCGGCTCCCTTCGGGCGGCCGGTCGAGCCCGACGTGTACATCAGGTAGGCAATGTCGTCGGGACGGCAGCGATCCTCGATCGCCGATCCGTCCTCGCGCTCGCATGCCGCCAACGCCGCATCGAGGCCGAGCACCTGCCCTGGCAGGTCCGCTGCGTCGGGCCGGCCGGTCAGCGTGAGGCGGGCGCCGCAATCATTGAGGAGCCAGGCGAGGCAGTCGGGAGGCGCGGCGGGGTCGAACGGCGCGTAGGCAGCGCCTACCTTGAGGGTCGCGAGAATCGCCACGATCGAGCCGACGGAGCGGCCGGCATGCAATGCGATCACATCTCCGGCGCCGACGCCTTGGCGGACCAGGTAGCGCGCGAGCTTGTTGGAGCGGCGATCGAGCTCGGCATAGGTCGTCGTCTGATCGCGCTGGACGATGGCGACCGAAGCCGCGGCAGCGGCTGCGCTCGCGGCAAACCGCCCGGTGATCGTTCCGCCCACATCCTCGAAGTCGAACGCATCGGCGTCGCCGCCGCACGTAGCGGACGTTGCGACGCCAGGTTGTACCCCAGCCATTTACTTTACACCCTTCCCACAACACCAAGACCGTGACCTGGTGCATCGGACCCCTCCGACGCCCACGGTGGTGACCCTTCCCAAGGTCACCTATTCCCAAGACCAACGTTATCTAGAGTTCGGTGATAGATCAATGTTTGCAACCCGCCAGAGACGAATAGGCGGATTGAATTTCTGCAATGTTCACGGGCATTCGCGCCACGCATGCGCGCAACACATGCTGTGAACGGTCCCGAGAACGAGCGGTCTCAACCGTGTGCCGAACAACGACGCCGGACCAGACACTTCACGACGCCTGAGGCACAGAGCGCGTCGCGCAGCTGCGCGGCGACCATGTCGAGCCCCGCCTGCGCCTTGCGCGCAAGGGCCGCGTCCATCGCGACAATGTCAATGCCAAGGTGATGGCTGATCCGAGGATGTAGAAGGCTCCGCCGGAGATGCCCTTCGATCCGAGGTGCATGGCCTATGTCGGCTTCCAGACGGATGTCGCTGCCTGGCCAGGCCCGTTTCCGGAGCGAACGATCGGTGCACGCCGGCGGTCAGGGGGTGATTGGACCGGAAGCCAAGGGGGATGATGCCGCAGCCACGTGCGTAGCTGTTGCATGCGGAAGCTTCGCGGCGCGTTCCTTTTGGGTGCAACAATCCTGGTCCTGTCCCTGGTGGTCGGCGTGCCCGGTGCGGCGATCGCGCAAAGGATCGGGATCACCTCGGCGGTCACCGGTGATCCCACCGGGAAGCCGCCCGATGAGATCGAGCGGGTCCTCCATGTCGGGATCGACGTGACGGCGGGCGAGGTCGTTACCACGGGCGCGGCGGATCGAGCCCATCTCCTGTTCCTCGACGGAACGGCCCTGACGATCAGTAACCAGGCGCAGGTCACCCTCGACAGGTTCGTCTATGACGCGGACCAGAAGCTGGGCGACCTCGCGATCACGGCGACGAAAGGCGTGTTCCGTCTGGTCGGCGGCAAGATCAGCAAGAAGACGCCGGTCGTCGTCGTGACGCCATCGGCCACGCTTACCATTCGCGGCGGCATTGCGATGTTCAGCGTCGAGCCGACGAAAACCACCGCCACCTTCGTGTTCGGCCATGAAATGACGATGACCGGTCAGGGGAGGACCCAGAGCGTGACGGCCCCCGGCTTTCAGGTCAGCACGCTCCTGGGCCAGGCGCCAGGCCCGGCAATGCGCCCTGCCCGGGGAAGCCTCACCGACAATATCGCCAGGCTCGAAGCGGGCGCGGGCAGGCCGGGCTCCGGTGCCGACGGGGCGGCGAAGGCAGCCGGCTTGGCCGACTCCAATTCCGGCAAGGGCCCAAACGCCCCCGGACCGGTCCAGGGCGGCCCGGCGCCACGCAGTCCGGGCACGGCCAGTGGTCCGGGCGGACAGCCGAGGATGGGCGGCCCGGGGATCGGTGGCGGTGGCTTCGATCCCGGCCTCGGACCGGCGCCGCTCAATCCCCTTGGCGGAGGAAGCGCGCCCCGACCGGTACCCTAGTCCTGTTTCAGGGCGATCAGCCGAATGCCGCCGAGGTCGCGTCGCAGGATGAGCTCGACGAAGCGGATGTAGGATTCGTGGAAGGCATCGTGGCCCATTGGGGTCCCGGCCTGGCGCGCCTCTTCGCGGAGGCGCTGGTACATCGCGAGTCGTTGCTGGAGAATCGGACCCCATTCGTCGGTGAGGTCCGTCGCCGACTGCACGCGAAAGCCGGCTTCCCGTGCGATGTCGCCGTACGACGACATCGTCTCCAGCGGCTGGATGGCCATGCCATCCCACATGAGCGTCGCATCCTTGGGCGAAAGCGGCGTGTTGGCGATCCAGTCGGTCATCGCCAGGCGCCCGCCCGAGCGCAGCACCCTGAAGGCTTCCGCCAGGGTCTTGCGCCGGTCCGGCACGTGGCACAGCGCTTCCTGGCTCACGACGACATCGATGGATCCGTCGCCCAGGGGCGCCTCCATCACGTTGCCCTGCCGGACTCGCGCGCTTTCCCCCAGGCCGACCAGAGCGATGAGTTCCTGAGCGGCGGCGGCCCGGGACGACGTGAGTTCTATGCCGGTGACGTCCGCGCCATAGCGATGGGCGAGGTAGCGCACGGTGCCGCCGAGGCCGGCGCAGAAGTCGGCCACGACCGTGCCGGGGCCGATCGAGGCTGCCTGCGCGAGGGCATCGGTGGCCGCGATTCCGCCATAGTGATCCTGATCGTGAGGCCAGAGCTCCTCCGGAGTCACATGGTTCAGGTGCCCGCGCGCGGCCTGCAGCTTGGCCTTGATGATCTCGCCGGACATCGGGTGGCGGTCATAGAAATAGATCGCCTGGGCGTTCGCGTCGGTCATGGGCTCCCTCGGTCGGGACGCCCCGACCCTTCATTGCATCATTGGGAGCATCTTCAGGATCGCGCCTGACCGGTCAAACGGTCTCAGTCGGGCGTGACGCCGAAGCGGCGCTGCCAGAAATCGCGGGACCGGCGCTCGCCCACGTCGCAGCCCAGCTCGTATTCCGGCCGCACGAACCGCGTGTAGTCGTCGTCGGCCTTGACCGCACGCCGGCCGTTGGCGCCGCTGCCCGATTGGGCGAGCTGCAGCCCGTCGCGCGCCGCGCCGAGTTCGCCGATGTCGAAATCGTTCAGCGGGCCGATGTCGGCCACTTCCTGCAGGAGCTTCTTGCGGACCGCGCGGGGGAAATCCTCGAAGCTGCGCGCGACCTCGACGAAGGAGCGCGGCCCCCCGGTGACACAGTGCAGATAGTACTTGTCGAGATCGTCCTCGGCCGGGAAGCCGAACGGGTTGGGCCGGCCGTTCATGATCGGCAGGCCGTTGATGATGATCCGCTCCTTCAGCGCGTCGTGACGGATTTCGGTGACAAGGCCGCCATCGTTGTTCGATCCGTCGCCCGAAATGTCGAGTACCTTGCGGTCGGCGTCATAGGGGCTGCGGCCGTACATGGGAATGGCATAGCGGATGGCGCCGCTGATCGAGGTGCGTCGCGCGATCGAGATCGGGGCGTCGGACAGGCGCTGTCGGAAGTCTGCGATGGCAGCTTCCGAATCGAGCAGGGTCCAGTCGATCAGCAGCTTCTGGATCCACGAGTCCGACCATTCGAAGTAGGCGATGGCGATGCGGCCGTGATTGCCGCCCAGGATCGCCTTGACGATCACCGGGTCGTTGAACGCCTCGACGTAGCCCTGGCGCTGCAGCTTGGCTTCGTCGGGGTCGATGCTGCCGGAGATGTCGATCGCCAGAACCAGCGCGAGGTCGACTTCCTTGCGCTCCTGGGCCGCCGCCGGAAGCGTCAGGAGAAGAAGGGCGATCAGACCAACCAGTCGGGCCACGGCGACCTCCGCGTTCGTTACGCTTCCGAGGCAAGAACCATACCGCTCGTCGCGCGCTGGTGTCAGCCCGCCACTGGACGAGTGGTAGCGGCGGCCGCTAGCCTCCGCGGAAAGAGAAAATGGAGGAAACTCATGGATCTGGCGCTCAGCAGGGAAGACGAAGACTTCCGCACCGAGGTTCGGCGTTTCCTCGACGAGAACCTGACCCAGGATCTGCGGGAGGCCGGGCGCAAGACCACGGGGGTGTTCGCCGACTATGCCGCCGGGATGCGGTGGCACAGGATCCTGGCCCGCCGCGGCTGGTCGGCGCCGAGCTGGCCCCGCGAATACGGTGGTACGGGCTGGACCGCGACCCAGCGCTACATCTTCGCCCGCGAATGCATAGCGGCTGACGCACCCCGGATCTTCGCCATGGGGCTGCGCATGGTCGGGCCGGTGATCATGAAATTCGGCACGCCGGAGCAGAAGGAAAAGTACCTGCCGCGTATCGTGTCGGGCGACATCACCTTCTGCCAGGGCTATTCCGAGCCGGGCTCGGGGTCCGACCTCGCCAGCCTCAAGACCCGGGCCGAGCGCGACGGCGACGACTATGTCATCAACGGTACCAAGATCTGGACGACCGGCGCCCATGTCGCCGATCACATGTTCTGCCTGGTGCGGACCTCCACCGAGGGCAAGCCGCAGGACGGCATCTCCTTCGTGCTGATCGATTCGATGAAGGCACAGGGCCTCTCCGTCTCGCCGATCGTTACCCTGGCCGGCGACCACGAAGTCAATCAGGTCTTCTTCGACAATGTCCGGACTCCGGTCGCCAACCGCATCGGCCCCGAGAATGCCGGCTGGACGGTCGCCAAGTACCTGCTCGAATTCGAGCGCGGCGGCGAAGCCTACACGCCCAATCTCTACGCCCGCCTCGAGGACGTGAAGCGCATTGCAAGGGAGGAGGCGGCCGACGGGTCGGGCCGGCTGATCGCCGAGCGCGGGTTCGTCGAGCGGCTGGCGGAGGCCGAGATGGACATCCAGGCGCTGGAGATGATCGAGATGCAGGTCCTGTCCGACCTCAGCCGCGGCCGCAATCCCGGTGCGGTCTCCTCCTCGATGAAGATCAGGGGCAGCGAGACCTTGCAGAAGCTCGACCATCTCGGGGTCGAGGCGCTGGCCTGGTATGCCGCGCCCTTCGAACCCGAGGCGCGCGAACTCGGCCATAACGAGCCGACCGTGACGCCCGAGTGGGGGATCAGCGCGATGCCGCTGTATCTCAACAACCGGGCCGCGACGATCTATGCCGGCTCCAACGAGGTCCAGCGCAATATCATCGCCAAGGCGGTGCTGGGTCTGTGAGCGCCTGTCATAAGGCCCTTGTAAGCTCGCAATACACTTCACATCTGTAGGGCTATGACAGATCCTTATTCCGTCCTGGGTGTGCCGAGGACCGCCACCGAGGACGATATCCGGAAGGCGTTCCGCAAGCTCGCCAAGAAGCATCATCCCGACCTCAATCCCGGCGACAAGGCGGCTGAAGCCAAGTTCAAGGAGATCAGCCAGGCCAACGAAATCCTGTCCGATACGGAGAAGCGTCGGCGTTTCGATGCGGGCGAGATCGACGGCACCGGCCAGGAAATGCCGCCGCGCGGCTTCTATCGCGACCAGGCAGGCGGCCGCGGCGGCAAGTACGAACATGCCGGCGGCCATGAATCCTTCGTCGACATGGGCGGTATCTTCTCAGAAATGTTCGGCCAGCGCCGGGGCGGCGGCCCTGGCCCTGGCTTCGGCGGCGAAGGCTTCGACATGGGCGGCATGCCGGTCACCTACAGTCTGCGCGTGCCGTTCCTGGTCGCGGCCCGTGGCGGCAAGCAGAGGGTCACGCTGCCCGACGGCAAGACGCTCGACATCGACGTGCCCGAGGGCACGACCGACGGCCAGACCCTGCGCCTCAAGGGCCAGGGCATGCCCGGCACCCAGGGCCGTCCGGCCGGCGATGCCTATGTCGAGATCCATGTCGACCCGCACGCCTTCTTCCAGCCGCGCGACAACGACATCCATGTAGATCTGCCGGTCACGGTCACCGAGGCGGCCCTGGGCGGCAAGGTGAAGGTGCCGACGGTGGGCGGCGCGGTGATGTTGAACGTGCCGGCCGGCTCAAACACGGGCACGTCGCTGCGGCTCAAGGGCCGCGGGCTGCTTGACCGCAAGTCGGGCCAGCGCGGCGACCAGTATGTGAAGCTGAAGGTCGTGCTGCCCGAGGCGCCGGACGATAAGCTGAAGGAATTCCTCGAGGGCTGGGAAGCCGGTCGCGCCTACGATCCCCGCAAGGAGATGGAGCAGTTCACATGACGACGTTGGACGAACTGCTGCGCCAGCACGGTCAGCTGACGGAAGTCCATGTCGAGCGCTGGGTGTCGCGTGGCCTGCTGCGACCGGCCGGCAGCGGCGACGGTTGGCGCTTCGAGCAGATCGACGTGGCGCGCGCGCGCCTGCTGGGCGAACTGGTCGACGAGCTCGGCTTCGAAGAAGAATCGGTCGAGACGGTGGTCGACCTGGTCGACCAGGTGCACACGCTGCGACGCCAGCTCGACCTGCTGGGGCATGCCATCGCCGAGCAGCCCGCCGCGACACGCGAGGCGATCGCCGTGGCGCTAGACCGCCTGTCGCGACGCTAGAGTCTTTCCGACCAAGACAGACTCATATCCGTCTTCCCAAACCCACCTCACCCTGAGGAGCGCTCCGCAGGAGCGCGTCTCGAAGGGTGTGCACGCGCACCTCGACTGTTGCCCATCCTTCGAGACGGCCCTTCGGGCCTCCTCAGGATGAGGTGGTCTGGATGAATTCGAAGCGGAACGACCCGAGTTCAACGCGCGGCGCGGCCGAGGGCGCGCATCGTCTCGAAGTGGCCGGCCATGGTGGCGGGCTTGGCCGTTGCGACGCCTCCGATGATCGTGTCACGCACCGGCGCGTAGCCTACGAAGCCGAGGATGTTGCGCTTCAGGTTCTTCACGGCGTGCGCGCGGAAGTACCAGCGGTAGACGAACGCCGGCATGCCCATGGTGACGACGATCCGGGCGCTTCGGCCGCCGAGATTCTTCTGCGGAAAGCCGCTGGGCCGATAGGCGAACGCGAAGCCCGGCCGCAGCGTCTGCTCGAAGAAGCCCTTGAGCAGGGCCGGCATGTCTCCCAGCCACAGGGGGAAGACGACCAGCAGGTGATCGGCCCGCCGGATCGCCTCCTGCGCCGCCGCGATGTCGGGTGGAACCGTAACGGTCTCGAATTCGGCCTGGGAGGCGGAGCAGGCCGAATTGCATGGCTCCGATGTCGAGCCTTTCGACCGTGTGGCTGCCCGACACGGCACCCTCGGCATAGGCGTCGGCGAGCGCGCCGCACAGGCCCTTGCGGGTGGTGTCGGGATGGCCGTTGAGGATCAGGATGCGTGCGCCCATGCGCGCAACGCTCGCATGGGCCGACCATTCGTTCATTGACCTGGATCAGGCGCGTCCGCTGCGGC
>CAIYWM010000467.1 GCA_903929895.1 uncultured Alphaproteobacteria bacterium | reverse complement strand
TCGACCATCGACGGGTTGCACAGCTCTGTGAAGCGGGCCCTCGGATCGTAGACGTAGGCGACGCCACCGGACATGCCGGCCGCGAAGTTGCGCCCGGTATCTCCCAGCACGACCACCACGCCGCCCGTCATGTACTCGCAGCCATGGTCGCCCGTGCCTTCGACGACGCAGACCGCGCCGGAGTTGCGGACGGCGAAGCGCTCGCCCGCCACGCCCTCGAAGTAGGCCTCGCCGCCGATGGCGCCGTAGAGCACGGTGTTGCCGACGATGATGTTCTTCAGCGGATCGCGCGCGCAGTCCTTCGGCTGGCGCACGACGACGCGGCCGCCCGACAGGCCCTTGCCGACATAGTCGTTGCCGTCGCCCGACAGTTCGAGCGACACGCCGCGCGCCAGGAAGGCGCCGAAGCTCTGGCCGGCGGTTCCGGTGAGGCGCACGGAGATCGTGTCCTCGGGCAGTCCGGCATGGCCGTAGCGCCGCGCCACCTCGCCCGACAGCATGGCGCCGACGGTGCGGTTCACGTTGGTGACCGGCAGGTCGATCTGCACCGGCTCGCCCTTCTCGAGCGCCGGCTGAGCGGCCTCGATGAGCTTGTGGTCCAGCGCCTTGTCGAGGCCATGGTCCTGGCGCTCGACGTTCCAGATCGCCACGCCCTCGCGCGCCGGCGCCTGGTAGAGCAGCTTCGACAGGTCGACGCCGCCCGCCTTCCAGTGGTCGATGGCGTGGCGCATGTCGAGCCGGTCGACCCGGCCGATCATCTCGTTCAGCGTGCGGAAGCCCAGCCGCGCCATGATCTCGCGCAGTTCCTCGGCAACGAAGAAGAAGTAGTTGATCACGTGCTCAGGCTGGCCGGTGAAGCGCTTGCGCAGCACCGGATCCTGCGTCGCCACGCCCACCGGACAGGTGTTGAGGTGGCACTTGCGCATCATGATGCAGCCCGCCGCGATCAGCGGCGCGGTGGCGAAGCCGAATTCATCAGCGCCCAGCAGCGCGCCGATGGCTACGTCGCGGCCGGTGCGCAGGCCGCCGTCGACCTGCACGGCGATGCGGCCGCGCAAGCCGTTCAGCACCAGCGTCTGCTGCGTCTCGGCAAGCCCGATCTCCCACGGCGAGCCGGCATGGGTGAGCGAGGTGAGCGGCGAGGCCCCGGTGCCGCCCTCATAGCCCGAGATCGTCACATGGTCGGCGCGCGCCTTGCTGACGCCCGCGGCCACCGTGCCGACCCCGACCTCGGAGACGAGCTTCACCGAGACCCGCGCCGCCGTGTTCACGTTCTTCAGATCGTGGATGAGCTGCGCCAGGTCCTCGATCGAATAGATGTCGTGATGCGGCGGCGGCGAGATCAGGCCGACGCCGGCCGTCGAGCGGCGCACGCGGGCGATGTTCTCATCGACCTTGTGGCCGGGCAGCTGACCGCCCTCGCCGGGCTTGGCGCCCTGCGCCATCTTGATCTGGATGTCGTCGGCATTGACCAGGTATTCGGCCGTGACGCCGAAGCGGCCCGACGCGACCTGCTTGATGGCCGACCGCATCGAATCGCCGTTGGCCAGCGGCTTGAAGCGATCCGCCTCCTCGCCGCCCTCGCCGGTGTTCGACTTGCCGCCGATCCGGTTCATGGCGATGGCAAGCGTGGTGTGCGCCTCGCGGCTGATCGACCCGAAGCTCATGGCGCCGGTGGCGAAGCGCTTCACGATGCTGGCGGCGGGCTCCACTTCCTCCACCGGAATCGGCTGCTCCGCCCACTTGAGCTGCATCAGGCCGCGGATGGTGAGCAGCCGTTCGCTCTGTTCGTTGATCGAGGTGGCGAAGGCCTTGTAGTCGTCCGACGAGTTGCCGCGCACGGCATGCTGAAGACGTGACACGCTCTCGGGCGTCCAGGCATGCTCTTCGCCGCGCAGGCGGAAGGCATAGTCGCCGCCGACATCGAGCATCGTGCGGTAGACCGGATTGTCGCCGTAGGCGTTGCGATGACGGCGCACCGTCTCCTCGGCGATCTCCTGCCAGCCCGCGCCCTCGATCGTGGTGGCTGTGCCGGTGAAGTACTTTTCGACGAAACCCGAATGCAGGCCGACCGCGTCGAAGATCTGCGCGCCGCAATAGGACTGGTAGGTCGAGATGCCCATCTTGGACATCACCTTGAGCAGGCCCTTGCCGATCGCCTTGATGAAGTTCTTCTGAACCTCATAGGGCTTGAGC
>CAIYWM010000466.1 GCA_903929895.1 uncultured Alphaproteobacteria bacterium | reverse complement strand
TTCAAGAATGGCGTTCTGGGGGAGACCTGGATCGAGACCGGCGACGCGCCCGACTGGCAGCGCCTCTATGAGCGGCGTGAGGATTGGCAGATCGGCACCGTCCCAGCGAGTGGTTTATTTCTCACGGCTGGCGCCGACGTGCAGAAGGACAGGATCGAAGTTTCAGTATGGGCTTGGGGACGTGAGCTCACGAGTTGGCTCGTGGATCACATCATCATCGATGGTGGGCCTGATAATCCTGAATGCTGGTCGGAAATGGCGAAACTTTTGGACCGAACCTGGCCGCACGCGCATGGCGCGAGGCTCGGCCTTGCCAAGCTTGGGATCGATACGGGTTATGAGTCGGCTGCGGTCTATTCCTGGGCGCGGGCCATGGGACACGGACAGGTGGCGCCGCTCAAAGGCGTGGAAGGGTTCAATCGTACCGCTCCCGTCCTCGGCCCGAGCTTCGTCGATGTGACCGAGGCGGGTCGGAAACTACGACGCGGGGCGCGGCTCTGGACCGTTGCGGTCGCCACCTTCAAGAGCGAGACCTATCGCTATCTGCGCCTTGTGCGGCCGACTGATGAAGAAGTTCTGGAGGGTGCTCAATACCCTGCAGGATACGTGCACTTACCGCGCGGGCTGGAGGCCGAGTGGGTCAAGCAGCTCGTCGCTGAGCAGTTAATCAGCGTGAAGACACGCCGAGGCTTCCAAAAGCTTGAATGGCAAAAGCTCAGAGAGCGCAACGAGGTGCTCGACTGCCGGGTCTATGCCCGCGCGGCGGCCTGGATCGCGGGCGCCGATCGCTGGACTGACGAGAAATGGCGCGACCTGGAGGATCAGGTCGGGCCCATGCCAGCACAGATGCAGGACGTGCAGCCCGACGCGTCGATCGCCGCCGGTGTACTGGCGCGCTCGCCTATGATTGGAGGCAAACGCCGCTCTGACTGGCTCGCGGGCGTCGACAAAGGATGGCTACGATGAGCTGGACGACAACTGAACTCGATGCCCTACGGCGCGCCTATGCCTCCGGCACGCTTCGGGTCAGCTACGAGGGCAAGACCGTTGAATACGGTTCGGCTGCCGACCTGCTGTCTCGAATCCGAACAATAGAGCGCGAATTGGCGGGGAATTCGATCAGACGCGCCGCTGTGGCCGGCCTTGCTGGTTTTTCACGCGGAGATCGCTGATGCGGCGCGTGACCTGGCTTGATCGCGCCATCGGTTCGGTTGCGCCACGCACCGCGCTCAGACGTATCCAGGCGCGCGACAGCCTCGACGCCTTAGCCCGTGGCTACGATGGCGCGACTAAGGGGCGGCGCACAGATGGCTGGCGTAGCGCCAGCACATCCGCCAATAGTGAGATCGGGACCGCGGGCGCCCTGCTCCGGGATCGCATGCGCGACCTGGTGCGGAATAACCCGCACGCCGCCAAAGCGGTGTCGGTTCTTGTGAATAATATCATCGGCTCGGGAATCATTGCCCGCGCCGCGAGCGGCAATGACAAGCTCGACGCGCAGGCTACGGCCCTATGGGAGGCTTGGTCGGCGCGCTGCGATGCTGACGGGCAGCTCGACTTCCTGGGGATCCAGACGCTTGCCTGCCGACAGATGGTCGAAGCGGGCGAAGTGCTAATCCGGCGCAGACCGCGCCGGGCAAGTGATGGGCTCGACGTACCCCTGCAGTTGCAACTGCTCGAAGCTGATATGCTGGACGCCAGCCGCAACGGTGACCTCGTCGATGGCGGGCGGATCGTCCAAGGGGTGGAGTTCAATGGCCTCGGTCAACGGCGAGCCTATTGGCTCTATGCGCAGCACCCTGGCGATACGGTCGTCA
>CAIYWM010000465.1 GCA_903929895.1 uncultured Alphaproteobacteria bacterium | reverse complement strand
GCTCGAAAAGGCAGGCGCCCCTCCGGGCTTCAGCGCGTTCCTCAATGGCGAAGGCGGTGCCCGCCACGACGCGCTCCGCGCCGAGGCGGAAGCGTCCGGAATCTTCGGGGTCCCGAGCTTCGTCCTCGACGGCGAGATTTTCTGGGGCGGCGATCGAGTCTTTCTCCTGCGGGAAAGACTCGACGAAAAAGGCGTGCCGCGCCGGCGCTAGCCTTCCGCGCGGTCCAGCGTGCGTTCGACCCGCTCGTGCAGGTTCTTCACCTCGCCTCGCTGCTTGCGCGCCCGTTCCTTGATCTGGCGCTTGGCGCGCCGGAACGCATCGTTCACCGCGAAGGTCGGATCGGCAAACCGCTCATCGTCGTGCGACATGTGGTCGATGTTCACGTCGATGTGCCCCGGCAGAGCGATGTGGATGTTGACGCTGAAGAGGTTGCTGGTGCGGTGATGGCGATCGGGAATGCGCACGACCACCTGGCAGGAGGTCAGCCGGCCGTGAAGCTTTTCGAGCGTGTCGATGTGCTCGGAGATGAGCGTGTTCAACGCCTCGCTCGGCGTGCCGCCCTGGTAGCTGATCCGTACCGGTGTTTCCATTACAGCCTCCGCTTCTGTTCGCTCCCCCGCGATGGAAAACGTAACACTTCGGGAAGGGTTTGCGGATTTTATCGAGGGCGTCCCGTCCGCCTTCATTCCAAGACATAGGGCGCCATTGCCGCGCGCCACAGGGGGGCGCGGCAGAAATTATTCGAGGTCTGGTCTGGCGCGGCGGGGGCGAAAGTTAACGGACGGCCATGTGCTTGACTGGCCGGAAGCGCTGCGAGGACAATCGTTGCGAATAAAAACGTCGCGACGGGCAAACCAGCAAAGCTGGAGAGCGGAGGCTAGTCGCCCGCCGCGACGGCCGTAGCGTCGTCCTTTGCCGGACGCACCACGCGATGGCTCACCATGCGGTGATGAAGCTTGCGGACCGTGTCGCTGCCGCGGGTCAGGCATACCCATGGGAGGATACCGTGCACGAAACAGGCGAGCGAGCCGACCAGCATCCTGGCACCGAAGCCGAAGGCCATGCCCATGTGCTGGAAGTAGGTCTCGTTGACCGAGGCGGGATGTTCGGTGAAGCGGCGGATCATGAAGGGAATTGTACCGGCCGGGGCCGGAAACAGCTTGCTACCTTTGCCCCGATACCGCCAAAATTGAGCATGTCATTCTCCGAGGAAGCCAATGGCCGGAAAATTCACACTGGATTCCTTCGACAAGAAGATTCTGGATTGCCTCCAGGACAATGCCGACATGCCGCTGGCCGAGGTCGCCAAGCGTGTCGGCCTGTCGACGACGCCGTGCTGGCGGCGCATCAACCGGCTGCAGGAGGAGGGCATCGTGCGGTCGCGCGTGGCGCTGCTCGACCGCAAGGCCGTCAACGCCCACGTCACCGTCTTTGTGGCGGTGCGCACCGCGCAGCACAGTGCCCAGTGGCTGACACGCTTCGCCAAGGCCATCGCCTCGTTCCCCGAGGTCATGGACTGCTATCGCATGAGTGGTGAAATCGACTACCTGATCCGGCTCGCGCTGCCCGACATCGAGGCTTACGACGCCTTCTACAAGCGCCTGATCGCCAAGATCGAGCTGTCCGACGTGACCTCGATGTTCGCCATGGAGGAGATCAAGTCCACCACGCGGCTGCCGTTGAACTACCTGCCCTAGTTGCGGGCTCTGGCCTCCCGCGCCGGCCGGCCTTAGGATCGCGCCCGTTTGAATGACAAAATCGCAGGGGAAACGATGAATACGGGCCCGAATACTGGCAAAAACCGCAAGAAGGTGCTGATCGTCGGCCGCATGCCGGAGGCGGGAATCGACGTCCTCAAGGCGCGCGACGATGTCGACTATGAGATCCTGACCGACGACACGGTGCCGTCGCTGCACCCGAAGCTCGCGGACGCGAATGCCGTGACGCTCGGTGCCACGCCCTTCCGCCAAGCCGAACTCGACGCGGCACCCGGCATGATGGTGGTGGCCCGTCTCGGCGTCGGCTTCGATGCGGTCGAGATCCCGGCGCTGAACAAGCGCAAGATCCCGCTCATGACGACCGGCATCGCCAATTCGGTCTCCGTGGCCGAGCACGCGATGTACATGCTGCTGGCCTCGGCGCGCCTGGTGAAGAAGTACGACCGGTTCGTGCGTGAGAAGGGCTGGGGCCAGCGCCTCTCCGACCTGCCGGCCGATCTTTCGGGCAAGACCATCCTGGTCGTCGGCATGGGCCGCATCGGCTCGCGCACGGTGAAGCGCTGCGTCGCCTTCGACATGGAAGTCTTCGTGCTCGATCCGAACATCTCCGAGGCCGACATCCAGAAGGCCGGCGCCACCAAGGTGACCGACCTCAAGGCGATCCTGCCCAAGGTCGACTTCGTGTCGGTGCACTGCCCCAAGGCGCCCGAGACGATCAACATGTTCAACAAGGAGACGCTGGGCCTCATGAAGCCCGGCGCCTTCCTGGTGAACACCGCGCGCGGTGGCATCGTCAACGAGGATGCGCTGTACGAGGCGCTGAGCACCGGCAAGCTGCGCGGCGCCGGTCTCGACGTGCTCGACAAGGAGCCGCCGGATCCGGCGAACAAGCTGTTCACCTTGGAGAACGTGATCTTCAGCCCGCACATGGCGGGTGTCACCAAGGAGGCGAGCGACCGCATGGCCGTCACCGCCATCGAGAACATCCTGAGCGTGTTCGACGGAAAGCCCAACGCGGCGAACTGCGTGAACAAGGAAGTGCTGGGCTAGGAGCCCGCAAAGGCGGAGTGTGTATGTGCGGCATCGGTCGGAAGCGACCGGTGCCGCAGCTTTTTGAGGGGGTATCGATGAAGTATGGACCGCTCGGCCGCTCGGGCCTGATCGTCAGCCGGATCTGTCTCGGCGGGAATTCCTGGGGCGCCAAGGGCCGGCGCGGCTGGGGCAAGTTCGACGAGTCGGAGGCGCCCGCCTATTTCAAGCGGGCACTCGACGTCGGTATCACCTTCTTCGACACCGCCGACACCTACAATTTCGGTCGCTCCGAGGAGATCATGGGCGCCACGCTCATGAAGATGGCCCGGCGCGAGGACTTCGTGCTGTCGACCAAGGTCGGCATCCGCATGAGCGAGACCCAGAACGATGTCGGCACCGGCCGCAAGCATCTGATGGCCTCGGTCGACGCCCAGCTGAAGCGGTTGCAGACCGACTATATCGACCTCTACCAGGTCCATCGGCTCGATCCGCACACGCCGATCGAGGAGACGATGTATTCGCTCGACCAGATCGTGCGTTCGGGCAAGGTCCGGTACATCGGCGGCTCGACCATGCCGGCCTACAAATTCGCGCAGATGGTCATGATGGCTGACTGGAAGGGTTACGCACGGCCGATTGCCATGCAGAACCTCTACAACCTGATCCAGCGCGAGGAAGAGCCCGAGATGAACCGGCTCTGCCACGAGCAGGGCGTGGGCCTCATCCCCTATTCGCCGCTGGCGCGTGGCTTCCTGGCTGGCAACCGCAACAAGGACGGCGGCGGCACGACCGAGCGCGCGAAGAACGATACGGTCGTCAAGGACGGCACCTATCGCGATTGCGACTGGGAGATCGTCGAGCGGTTGAAGAAGATCGCGAACGGGAAGGGCTGCACGCCGGCCCAGGCGGCGCTCGCCTGGCTGTTGCACAAGCCCTACATGGGCTCGCCGATCATCGGCGCCACCGATCTCGACCAGCTCACTTCGGCCGCCAAGTCGACCGAGATCTCGCTCACGCCCGAGGAGTGCAAGGAGCTCGAGGCGCCCTATCAGTTCCGGGTTTCGCCGGTCAACTGAGCGCGCCGGCCGATCGCGGCGGAGAACCAGAAGGCCAGCAGCGGCAGCACGATGGCGGCCGCCCAGAACACGGGCGGCGCGCCCCAGCGATCGACGATCGGCGCCGCGATGGGGACGCCGATCGCCTGGCCCAGGAACAGGCACAGTGCGAACAACGCCATGCCGGCGCCGCGGGCTTCCGGCGCCATCTGCGTGCCGTTGGTCTGCAGCGTGTTGTGGAACATGTAGAACGACACGCCCGAAAGGACGATGGCGGCGAACTCGACCTCGGCGGTCGGCGCCAGCGCCATGGCCGCGAAGGCGATGCCCAGCCCCGTGCCGCCCCAGGTGCAGAGGCCGCGCTCGCCCAGGATGCGCACCAGATGGTGCGCCACCATCACGTAGACGAAACCGCCAGCGCCGAAGGCCGCCACGGCTAGCCCGATAGCGGCGAAGCCCAGGTCGAAGCGCTGGTGGAGATCGGCGCCGACGAAGGTGAAGGCACCCCAGAAGACGCCGCCCTCCAGCGCAACGACCAGGATCACGGTGCGGGCCCACGGCCTTTTGAGGACGCCGAGCATCTGGCCGATCATCGAGCCGGCTGCCCGTTCGCCCGGGCGGGCGATGTCGGGCCGGGCGCGCATGACGACGAACAGAGCGCCGCCGGCCAGAATGTAGATTGCGGCCAGCACCCAGAAGACCGAGCGCCAGCCCAGCCAGTCGCCGATGGCGCCACCCAGCGCCGCCCCGGTCATCAGGCCCAGCGTCTGGCCGGTGAGGAAGCGCGCCAGGGTCGCCTGGCGCTTCTCGTAGCTGACATTGTCGCCGACCCAGGCGATGGCGAGCGGAATGATCGCGGAGCCGGTCACGCCCGTCAGGAAGCGCGCCAGGGTCAGCATGCCCAGCGAGGCGGAGATTGCGCTCAGCATGCAGCAGAGCGCGGCGCCGATGCAGGCGATGGCAACCACCGGCATCTTGCCGTAGCGATCGCCGAACGGACCGTGCACCAGCACGAAGACGCCATTGGCGAACAGGAACGCGGTGGCAGCGATCGAGGCCGCGCCGACCGTGACGCCGAAGGACACCGAAAGCTGCACCAGCAGCGGGTCGATCACGCGCATGTTGGCCGCCGACGCGAAGGCGGCGTCCGACAGGAAGACAATTGCGAGTGTCGAGGTAGCGCGCGGCGGAACGGCAGTCGGCGACAT
>CAIYWM010000464.1 GCA_903929895.1 uncultured Alphaproteobacteria bacterium | reverse complement strand
CCGGCGCGCCGACCGTGTTCGACGACGTGCCGGACAATGTCTGCGCCGACTTCCAGTTCGGCGACAGCGCGAAGGTCGCCGACGCCTTTGCCAAGGCCGCGCACGTGACGAAGCTGCACATCGTCAGCAACCGCATCGTCGTCTGTGCCATGGAGCCGCGCACGGCGATCGGCCACTACGACAAGGACACGGATCGCTCGACGCTCTATGCCGGCTGCCAGGGCGTGTTCGGCCTCAAGAACCAGATGGCCGCCCTTCTGGGCATCAAGCCGGCGCACATGCGCGTCGTGACCGGCAATGTCGGCGGCTCCTTCGGCATGAAGGGCTCGCCCTATCCGGAATATGCCGGTCTCTTTCATGCCTCGAAGATCCTCGGCCGTCCGGTGAAGTGGACCGACGACCGCTCGGGCAGCTTCCTCAGCGACCAGCACGGGCGCGACCACGATTTCGACGCCGAGCTGGCCCTCGATAAGGACGGCACCTTCCTCGCCGTGCGGCTCAAGGGTTACGCCAATCTCGGCGCCTATCTCTCGAATGTCGGCGCGGCCATGGGCGCGCTGGGCGTCTCGCGCAATCTCGCCGCGGTCTACCGCACGCCGTTGATCGAGGTGCAGACCAAGGTGGCCTTCACCCACACCTCGCCGATCGGCGCCTATCGCGGCGCCGGCCGGCCCGAGGCCAACTATTTCATGGAACGCCTGATCACCACCGCCGCGCGCGAGATGGGCCTCGACCAGATGGAGATGCGCCGCCGCAATCACATCAAGCCCGAGGAGATGCCCTACAAGACTGCGTCGGGCACCACCTACGACAGCGGCGAGTTCACCGTGCTGCTCGACAAGGCACTGGAGCTGGCGGACGTGTCGGGCTTCGCCGCCCGCAAGCAGGAGAGCGCCAGCCGCGGCAAGCTGCGCGGGCTCGGCATCGGCGACTATCTCGAAGTGACGGCGCCGCCCACGAACGAGATGGGCGGCCTTCGCTTCGAGGAGAATGGCGACGTCACGATCATCACCGGCACGCTGGACTACGGCCAGGGCCACTGGTCGGCCTTCGCCCAGGTCCTCACGACCAAGCTCGGCATCCCGTTCCACCGGATCAAGCTGAAGCAGGGCGACAGCGACCTGCTGATCGCCGGCGGCGGCACCGGTGGCTCCAAGTCGATCATGGCGTCGGGCGCGGCGATCGTCGAAGCCTCGGACAAGGTGATCGAAAAGGGCAAGGAGATCGCGGGCGTCGCGCTTGAAGCCTCGGCCGCCGACATCGAGTTCAAGCTCGGACGCTTCGAGATCGTCGGCACCGACCGCGGCATCGGCATCATGGAACTGGCGAGCAAGCTGCGCAGCGGCATGAAGCTGCCCGAGGGCGTGCCCACCACGCTCGACGTCAGCCACGTCCACGAGGCGGCGCCATCGGCCTATCCCAATGGCACCCATGTGGCCGAAGTCGAGATCGATCCCGACACCGGACACGTCGAGGTCGTGAAGTACACGATGGTCGGCGACTTCGGCACGGTCATCAATCCGCTGCTGGTCGAGGGCCAGAGCCATGGCGGCGTGGTCCAGGGCATCAGCCAGGCGATCTTCGAGCATGTCGTCTACAGCGAGGAAGGCCAGCCGCTGACCGGCAGCTTCACCGATTACGCGATCCCGCGGGCGGGCGATGCTCCCTCCTTCACGATCGACTATCACTCGGTGCCGGCCAAGACGAACGTGCTGGGCGCCAAGGGCTGCGGCGAGGCCGGCTGCGCAGGCTCCCTGCCCTCGGTGATGAACGCCATCTCCGACGCGCTGGGAGGCAAGCACATCAACATGCCGGCGACGCCTGAGCGCGTGTGGGAGGCGCTGAACAGCTAGCCGAAGGAGCGGACATCGCCCCCATTGGAGGAGCGCCTTCGATCGGCTATAGGCGGGCTTCAATGAAGCAAAAGCGTTTCTGGTTCTGGGGCGTGTTCGCGACCCTGCTCGTGGCGGTCACGGTAGCTGGTCTCGAACTGCTCAGCTCCTTCGTCGTGCCTCCGTGGCCGGCGCGCGATTTGCGGCCGATCGAGGTCTCCAATGCTGCCGTCGCGAGCACGCCCAGCGGCGCGCAGGCGGTCCCGGAGTATAACAGCTGGGGCCTGCGTGACCGCGAGCACCTGCCGCAGAAGCCGGCCGGCGTCTCCCGCACCGTCCTGGTCGGCGACAGTTTCCTCGAAGGCGCCTTCGTCGAAAAGTCGATCGGCGCGCGACTCGAGGAGATCTGGCAGGCAGAGGGCCACCGCGACTGGGAAGTGATGAGCCTCGGCATCTCGGCAACGGGACCGCCGCAATACTATTACCGAATCCGCAACATCGCCCTGTCACTGCAGCCCGACGCGCTCGTGCTGATGTTCTACTCCGGCAACGATTTCGTGTCGGATGCCCTGTCGCCGTGGCGCATCCCGCCCCCGATCGCCGAACGCCCGCAGCCGTCCTGGCTCGGGGCAGTGGCGCCTCGCCTCACCTGGCTGCTGGTCAACCGGCTCGGACTGTCCGAGTTCGGACGGGCCAACAAGTCTGCGACCGACGAGGCGAAGGAGATCATGAAGAAGCCGCGCGCCGAGCGGCTCGACGCCATGGTCCGGCTCGTCAAGACCCACTACTACCCGGACAAAGACGAGAAGGTGATTCGCGAGATCCTGTCGCGTGGCGGCGACGCGTTCTGGGATCGGCTCGAGCCGCGCGACCGGGACGAGGAATATCTCCAGGCCTGGTGGCTGGCCAGCATGGTCGACTGGGAGACCGCCACCTGGACGGTGCCGGTGACCCCAGCCGAGATCGAGCAAACGTTGAACAGGGAGCAGGTCGCCGCGACCCTGACCTGGCTGATGGGCGCCCGCGACCTGGCGCGCGAACGCGGCATCAAGTTCCTGGTCACACTGGTACCGGTGGGCGTGGTGGATCCGGCCTACGCCGAATTCTGGAGGCCGTGGCCGCGCTACATGAGCTATCCGCGGCAGGGCGAGGCCAAGCATCGCCTGTTGCGTGCCGGGTTGGAGGCGCAGGGTGTGACGGTCGTTGACCTCGAGGACGATCTCAGGGGCGTGCCGGGAACCTACCGCGTCTCCGACGGCCATTGGACCGAGCTCGGCACCGAGATCGCCGCCAAGCGCCTCGCGGCAGCGCTCCTGAAAATGCGGGAGGCTCGCTAGAGCGTCCCGCCTCTGGTGGGTTCGGCGACATCGCACGTGCCCGCTCCGAGTATGAGGAAGCCCGCGCGCGCCACGAGGAGGCGTTGGCCCTCTATCGCAAGGCCGGCCAAAAGCAGCGCGAGGCCCTGTGCCTCGACAGGCTGAAGTCGCTGCGCTAACCCGGCGCGGTGACTTCCGCGACATCTCCCGACGTCGCCATCCTGGGCTACGGCCCGGTTGGCGCGCTGCTGGCAAACCTGCTGGGCCAGACTGGGCTGTCGGTCGCCGTGCACGAGCGCGGCACGGCGATCTATCCGCTGCCGCGCGCGGTGCATTTCGACGGTGAGGTGATGCGGATCTTCCAGTCGGTCGGGCTGGCGGAGAAGATCGCCGCGACGACGCGGGCCTCGTCGAAGGGCATGCATTTCGTCAATGCCGACGGCCAAACCTTGATGGTTCGGCGCGGCATCGACGGACCCGGGCCGCACGGCTGGGCGGGCAACTGGTATTTTCACCAGCCTGAGCTCGAAGAAATCCTGCGCGCCGGCGTCGCGCGCTTCCCGAACGTGACGGTCCACCTCGGTCGCGAGATCGCCGACGTGAGCGAGCTCGACGCCCGCTACATCGTCGGATGCGACGGCGCGCGCTCGCTGGTGCGCCGCGCGATCGGCAGCCGGCAGGGTGACCTCGGCCTGCACCAGCCGTGGCTGGTGGTCGACCTGCTGTGCAACCCCGACTCGCCGCGGGTGAAGGCACTGCCTGACCATACCGTCCAGCTCTGCGATCCGTCGCGGCCGATGACGGTCGTGCATGTCGGCGGCGCGCGGCACCGCTGGGAGATCATGCTGATGCCGGGCGACGATCCGGAGCGACTGGCCGACCCGGACATATTCTGGCCGATGATGGCGCGCTGGGTCGGGCCCGACGACGCGCGGATCGAGCGCGCCGCCGTCTACACCTTCCATTCGGTCGTGCAGGAGGGCTGGCGCCGGGGAAAGCTGCTGCTGGCGGGGGATGCCTGTCACCAGACGCCGCCCTTCCTCGGCCAGGGCATGTGCGCGGGGATGCGCGACGCCAGCAACCTCGCCTGGAAGCTCGCCACCGTTCTGCGCGAGGGCGCGCCCGAGTCGCTGCTCGACACCTACGAGAGTGAGCGCCTGCCGCATGTCCGCGCCTTCATCGAGCTCGCGGTGAAGCTCGGCGCCGTGCTGCAGGAGACCGATCCCGCCGCCGCCGCGGCGCGTGACGCGCGCTTCGCAGCCGGTGCGCAGATATTCGACTTCCCGCAGCCGCAACTCGGGCCGGGCTGCCGCACAGACGCGCCGCCGCCTGTCGGCACGATCTTCCCGCAGCCGCGTCTCGCCGACGGACGGCTGATGGACGAGGTCATCGGCCAGCGCTTCGCAATCGTGGGAGACGCCGAGATCCTCGCGGGCCTCGAAACCTCAGCCGCCCTGCTGCCGGGCGTTGCAGCCGACTGGCTGGCGCGTCACGGTTCACGCGCTGTGATTCTGCGCCCGGATCGCTACGTTTTCGCTCTCGCCGATGACCGCGCGGCGTTGGAAACACACCATCGATCCGCCATGAATTGGAAAGGATGATCCGTCGACGGATGTGGTTTTAGGACACCTATGCCGTCCTGCTGACGGCGGTCGCCATCGCCGGTCTCGACTTCATGAACTCCTTCAATGCGGGAGGCTCGCTGGAGCCTCCCGCTGAACGGCGTCAGGCCGGCGTGAACATCGGCAGCGGCGGGCCGCCGTCGGTCGGCTTGAAGACCACCGTCACCGCCTGATCGCACTTCAGCTTGTCGAAGTCGCAGTCGACGATATTGGTCAGCATGCGCGGACCTTCGGCCAGGGTGACGTAGCCGATCGCATAGGGCACCGGCGCGCGGCGCATCACGCTGTAGGAATAGATCGTGCCCTTGCCCGACGCCTCGACCCATTCGGTCTTGTCGCTGAAGCAGAACGGGCAGATCGTGCGCGGATAGTGGTGCGCCTGACCGCAGCTCGTGCACTTGCGCACCAGCAGCTTGCCCTTGCCGGCGGCGTCCCAGTAGGCCTGCGTCTCTTCGCTGATGGCGGGAGGCGGCAGCTTGCGTTCCTTGGTGTCGGCCATGGTCTACTCTCT
>CAIYWM010000463.1 GCA_903929895.1 uncultured Alphaproteobacteria bacterium | reverse complement strand
CGAGCGAGGCGCAGTTCCGGACATTTGCGCAGGCCGTGCCCAACCATGTCTGGACGTCGGGACCGGATGGTCTGCTCGACTGGTTCAACGACCGCGTCTACGAATTCAGCGGCACCTCACCCGGCGACCTCGACGGTGCCGCCTGGACCAGGATCGTCCATCCCGACGATGTCGCAGCCGCCGACGCCAGTTGGGCGGAGGCCCTTGCTTCGAGCGAGACCTACCAGACTGAATTCCGTCTGCGCCGCGCCGACGGGATGTTTCGCTGGCATCTCGTGCGGGCCGTGCCGTTGCGCGATGGCGAGGGCAACGTGCTGAGATGGGTCGGCACCAACACCGACATCGAAGAGCACAAGGGCGCACTCGATGCGCTCGCCATTCTCAATGAGACGCTGGAGCAGCAGGTCGCGGAACGCACCGCCGACCGCGACCGGATGTGGCGGCTGTCGGCCGATCTGCTGCTAGTGGCCAGCGAGGATTCCATCATCACCGCGGTAAACCCTGCCTGGACGACGCTGCTGGGCTGGAGCGAGCGTGAGCTGATCGGCCGCTCCTACTTCAAGTTCGTCCATCCCGAGGACAGGCCATCGACGCTGGCTGCCGGACAGAGATTGTCCGAAGGCATCCCGACACTCGAGGTCGAGAACCGCTACCGGCACAAGGACGGCAGCCTGCGCACAATTCTGTGGACCGTGTTCCCTCTGGAAGGTCTGTTGCATTGCGTGGGCCGCGACGTCACGGCGGAGCGCGAGGCGGCCGAGACGCTGCGCCGAACCGAGGAGGCTCTGCGCCAGTCGCAGAAGATGGACGCCGTCGGCCAGCTCACCGGCGGGATCGCCCACGACTTCAACAACATGCTGGCCGTCATCATGGGCGGCATCGACCTGGCCGGCCGACGGCTCGGCGGTGATCCGGCGGTCGTCCAGCGCTACCTCGCCGGCGCGCAGGAGGGCGCTGAACGCGCGGCGCAACTCACCCAGCGGCTGCTCGCCTTCTCGCGCCAGCAGCCGCTCGTGCCCCAGGTGCTCAGCATCAACCGCCTGGTCCTGCAGATGTCGGAACTGCTGCGCCGGACCCTGGGCGAGACCATTCACCTCGAGACGGTGCTCGCGGGCGGCCTGTGGCTCACCAGCGTCGACCCCCACCAACTGGACAATGCGATCATCAACCTCGCCGTGAACGGCCGCGACGCCATGCCGGGCGGCGGGACGCTGACCATCGAGACCGCCAATGCGCATCTCGACGAGGCCTATGCACTGGATAACCCCGGCGTGGCGGCGGGCCAGTATGTGATGATTTCCGTCACCGATTCCGGGTCTGGCATAGCCCCCGACCTGCTCGAAAAGGTTTTCGACCCCTTCTTCACCACCAAGGCTGTCGGCAAGGGAACGGGCCTCGGCCTGTCGATGGTCTACGGCTTCGTTCGCCAATCGGGCGGCCATATCAATATCTATTCGGAGGTCGGCCACGGCACCACCGTGCGCATCTATCTCGCGCGCCGTCTCGGCAGCGAAGACGAGGTGCGCGGCAGAGACGTGCAGGACACCGCCCTGCCCGCGATGCCCGGAGAAGTCGTGCTGCTGGTCGAGGATGACGAGCGCGTCCGCAAGGTCAGCGCCGCCGCTCTGTCCGAGCTGGGCTATCGCGTGCACGTCGCGGAGAACGGCGACCGGGCCATAGCCCTTCTCCAGACGATCGGCCGCATCGATCTTCTGTTCACCGACATGGTGATGCCCGGCATGACAGGCAGTCAGCTCGCCGAAATCGTCGGTGCGCGCTTTCCCGATGTGAAGATCCTCTTCACGACGGGCTATGCGCGCAACGCCGCGATCCACAGCGGCATCCTGGGCAGCGAGGTTGCCCTGCTCCCCAAGCCGTTCACGGTGTCAGCACTTGCCGCTAAGGTCCGCGCCACCCTCGACGGCTGATCCCGAAGCGGCGCTACTTCTTCGCCGGCGACCAGCCGTAGATCTTCTGCAGCGAGCCGCCCATCAAGGTCGCGCGATCGCTGTCGGACAGGCGGTCGGTGACGCGGAAGGCATCGACGCCCTCCTTGTAGGTGAGCAGCGCCACGGCGCGGGTCCAGTCGGTGCCCCACATGCAGCGATCCAGGGTGAAGGCATCGAAGATGCGACCCAGCGGATCCCAGATGTCCTTGTAGGGGAACTTCTCGTGGCTGAGCGTACAGGCGCCGGTGATCTTCACGACGACATTTTCG
>CAIYWM010000462.1 GCA_903929895.1 uncultured Alphaproteobacteria bacterium | reverse complement strand
TCGGCCAGAACCTTGCGGCCCAGGCGATGACCGATCTCGCCCAGCGCGCCTCGCTCCGCGTCCGACAGCTTCAGCAGCCCTTTCAGTTGGGCTTTCATGATGCGGTTTTCGGCCGCCAGGTATTCGTTCCGCGCCAGCAGCTCCTGGTCCACCGTCCCCGTCACGTAGGCCAGGATGCGCGCCGGTCAAGCGAGGTTAAAGCTGAGCTTAATGGCCACGATCAGGTTGTTGACCGCGATGCTGGTCAGTATGAGGCCGAACACGCGAGTCACGATCTCGAGGCCGCCGCGGCCGAGCAGGCGCGACAGCCCGCCGGAGAGCGCCAGGACGGTGAAAAGCAGGACGAGGCAGGCGGCCAGAACGCCGGTCGTCTGGGCCTGCTCGACGACCGAGCGCTCGGCATTGTTGGTCAGCAGAATCACCGTCATAATTGAGCCCGCGCCGGCGATGCACGGCATCGCGAGCGGGAAGATGGCGCGCTGCATCAAGGCGGCCTCTGCCGGCAGCGCTAGCGCGGCCTCGGTCACCTTACCTAGCGTCATCTGCAGGCCGAACAGAAGCAGGATCAGTCCACCCGCCAGCTGGAACGACGCTATCGGGACGTGAAGCGCGCTCAGCAGTCGATCGCCCAGCACGATGAAAAACAGGAGGATCGCGAACGCGACCGCCACCGCGGTCGCGGCGACCGCGAGCTGCCGTCGCCGCGGCAGCCCCGCCGTCGCGGCGAGGAAGATCGGGATCGCCGCGAACGGGTCGAGCACGACGTAGAGCGTGACGAACTCGTAGAAGAAGTTGTTGCTGAACATCGGCGGCTGTCCTTACTCAAAACTCCAAAAAGCCGAGAAAGCATAGAGTTTTCGGCGCCGCAGTCATACCCGTATGGTCAAAGTATTGGCCCGGCCAACACACCATCACGCCGCCTCACGATGATAGTAGCGCAGGAGCCCGCCCAATCGCTCGCGACACTGCACAGGCCCCTATACGGCCGACTTCGACCGGGCCCAGGAGGCGCGTGGCATGCTGATCAAGCTGGCCGTCCGCCATAAGGCGGGACACGGCTGAGGACCCGGCCGCCCTCCCCGCGCTGGGTCCCGATCGCCACGGCATATGTAGAGGCTCCCGCCTTCTGGGTGCGGCTGAAGCAGGGTGCGTCCTTTCGTCGACGGCTCCGACAAGGGCGCGACAGTCTTGTATATTCTGTTGAGGTGCCTCGGACGCCTGGATTCATTGAATTCGATCAGGAGGCGTCCTGTCGAGCGGCTGCCCGCAGTGCTAGCGCGTAACAGGGCGCGATTATGGCCAGCAGCAGAAAGCCCATCAGCGATGACAGCCGCGTCTCGTCGCCTGCAAGCAGGATGACTACGACACCGACCAGGAAGGCCGCGGCGAGCAGGCTCGACCACGGCCAAAAGCCCATTCGGAATTGCAGTCGCTCCACTTCTTCGGGTCCAAGGCGCCGGCGGAAGCGGGCATGGGTGAAGAGGATGGTCAGCCAGATCAGGATTCCGATGAAGGTCACCGCCGACGTGAGGTATTCGAAGGCGCGTTGTGGCGCCCAGTAGTTGATGGCAACGCCAAGCATCCCGACCAGCACGGAAAACAGGATGGCGGTGCGCGGCACGCCCTGCGGTGAGACCTGGCCGAGCCGTCTCGGTGCCTGCCGGCTCGACGCCAAGGAGAACAGCATGCGCCCGCTGGCATAGACGCCGCCATTGCATGAGGACAGGGCCGCGGTGATGACCACGAAGTTCACGACGCCCGCGGCGCCGGCCAGCCCGAGGCGCTCGAACACCTCGACGAACGGGCTGCCGGTGGCCGCGATCCGGTTCCAGGGGAAGATCGCCAGGATGACGAGGATCTCCGGCAATCGCCCGCTCGATGCCGTTGGCATCGTCGGTGCCGAGGATCTCGCGGGCGATGCCCGTCACCTTCTCGACGGCCGCCCCGGTCCTGTCGCCCAGGATCCACGACGCGACGGTGGGCGCCACGCCCAGCAGCAGCGGAAGTAACGGCATCATTCTCCTCCATGTCGGGTATAGGCCTGGGCGATCCGGCCGGCATAGTGATCAACCTGCCCCGGACCGTTGTAACGTCCGGCAAAGGCGTGCCAGTCATGGCGCCGTAGGGCATCCAGGAGAACTGGATCCGCCTCGACGAAGCGCACGAATGCGTCGAGCTGGCCGCCGGCGGTGTCCATCGCCGCCACCATTTCCTGCACGCTCGCGTAACCCAATGCCTTCCAGTGGAACCCCATGATCTGGAAGGCGCCCCAGCTGGTGGCCTGCAGCG
>CAIYWM010000461.1 GCA_903929895.1 uncultured Alphaproteobacteria bacterium | reverse complement strand
GCCCCCGGTTCCTTAGCGCTTGCCCTCGATCTCGATCTCGACGAGGTGCGGCTTGGCGGACTTGAAGGCGGCTTCGATGGCCGCCTTGATGTCGTCGGCCTTGGCGACGTAGGTGCCGGCGACGCCCATGCCCTTGGCGAGGTCGACGAAGCCCATGGTCGGGCCGGTCAGGTCCATGTGCATGTAGGGCTTGTTCGACTTCACGTCGAAGCGCGCGCGATACGCATCGATATTGTGCTTGAGCACGCGGTACTCGCGGTTCGCCAGGATGACGAACACGATCGGCAGGTCGTGATGCGCCGCCGTCCACAGTGCCTGGATCGAGTACATCGACGAGCCGTCGCCCGACACGCAGAGGATCGGCCGCTTGGTCTGGGCGACCGCGACCCCGATGGCACCTGCGAGGCCCTGCCCGATGCCGCCGCCGCGCCCGCTGTAGTAGTCGCCGGGCCCTGAAAAGGTGAAGGTCTTGAAGAGATCGAGATTGGCGGTGATGGTCTCGTCGACCACCACGACATCCTTCGGCGAGCCGGCGCGGATTTCCGCCATCGCACGGGCCATCGAGGTCGGCGTGCGCGACCAGGCCTTTTCGACCCGGGCCTTCTGGGCGGCATCGTCGTCCGCCTTGCGCGCCTTCATCGCTGCGTTGCGCTTCGAGGCGGCCGCCGCATCGACGCCGGTCAGCGCTGCATCGAGTGCCTCCAGCGCCGCCCCGGCATCGGCGACCACACCGGCATCGAGCGCGAAATTGTAGGCGAGCCGTGACGCGCCCGCCTCGATCTGCAGCACCTTGGTGCCGGCGGCGAAGGGCGAACCCGGCGCGTACCAGACTTCCTCGAAGAAGGGCCCGCCCACCATCAGCACGAGATCGCTGTCGGCCAGCTGCCTGGCCACGCCCGGCGCATCGAAGGCCAGCGTGCCACGATAGGCCGGATGATCGGTCGGGAAGGAATTCTGCCCGCGCAGCCCCTCGAACCACACCGAGGCCCCCAGCTTCTCGACGAGCCTGACCAGCACCTTGTCGGCGCCGGCGCGGGCGATGTCGTCTCCAGCCACGATGGCCGGACTCTTCGCGGCCGCCAGGAGCTTCGCCATGGCGGCGATGCCCGCCGGATCGGGGCGGGTCGCGGTGTAGGAATGGCCGGGCCTGCCGGCCGGAATGGAGGTCTCCTGCTCCATCACGTCGATCGGCAATGCCACGAACACCGGACCGGCCGGCGCTTCGTTGGCGATCTTGAAGGCGCGTTGCAGGATCGGGCCCAGCTCGTCGGCCCGCTCGACCTGCACGCTCCACTTGGTGACGGGCGCGGCGATCGCCGCGAGGTCGTGGCCCAGGATCGGATCGCGCAGGCGCATGCGCGTGTCCTGCTGGCCCGCCGTCACGACCATCGGCGAATTGTTCTTCAGCGCGCTGTAGATCGCGCCGATCGCATTGCCGAGGCCCGGCGCCACATGGAGGTTCACGAAGGCGGTCTTGCCGCTGGCCTGGGCGTAGAAATTGGCCGCACCGGTCGCGACGCCCTCGTGAAGATGGACGATGTATTCAAGCTGCGGATAGTCGGGCAGTGAATCGAGCAGCGGACTCTCGGTCGTGCCGGGATTGCCGAAGATCCGGTCGACCCCGTGATTGATCAGCGTCTCCAACAGAACCTGACGTCCGCGCATTCCATACTCTCCCTTTGACTTTCCCTGTTCCGGCCGCGCCCTTCGGCCACGTCCGGATCGGCGGCTTCGCGCATAGTAACGAGGCTTGAGCGTGCATGGCATCCGGAGATGGCCGCCGGCGGCCGTCCAGTTCCTCCCCGTGATACGACAGGCCGCAGAGGCATGCAGTTCAATCAACGCGGCCGCCCTGCTAAGGAAATGCATGGAGGGTCGGAAGCACGGCATGGATGGAATTGTCGAGCGGCATTCGGCGGGCCTGGACGAACTCGAGACGGTCGCGCGCCACGACCTGGCGCGGTTGAACTATCCGCCGGCCAACTGGGTGCCGGCGAAGACCGGGCCCGACGGCCGCCCCGTGCTCGACGTTCTGATCGTCGGCGCCGGCATGTGCGGCCAGACCGCGGGCTGGGGCCTGCTGCGCGAAGGCATCCGCAACATCCGCGTGATCGAGCGCAACAGCCACGGCCACGAAGGGCCGTGGAACACCACGGCGCGCATGCCGATCCTGCGCTCGCCCAAGCACCTCACCGGCCCCGACCTCGGCGTGCCGTCCCTCACCTTCCGCGCCTGGTACGAGGCCCAGCACGGCGCCGAGGGCTGGGAGAAGCTCTACAAGATCCCGCGCCTGGACTGGCTCTCCTATCTCCTGTGGGTGCGCAAGGTCGTCGACCTGAAGGTCGAGAACGGGGTGTCGCTGCTCGGGGTCGAGCCCGCCGGCGACTTCCTGCAGGCGAGCCTGTCGACCGGCGAGACGGTGCTGGCGCGCAAGATCGTGCTGGCCAATGGCCGCGACGGATCGGGCGGCTTCCGCTGGCCATCCTTCCCGTCGTTCGACCCCGAGGATCCCGCCCGCGCCGGCCGCGTCCATCACACGCTGGAAGAGATCGACTTCACCAAACTCAAGGGCAAGCGTCTCGGCATCCTGGGCGTGCTGGCGACGGCGATCGACAATGCCTGCACGGCGCTGGAAGCCGGCGCACGCGAGGCGATCTGCTACGCGAGGCGGTCGCACCTGCCGCAGGTCAACAAGTCGAAGGGCGTGTCCTTCCCCGGCTTCCAGCGCGGCCAGGGCATGCTGGACGACGACTGGCGCTGGAAGATCTACACCTACATGCTGGCGGCCGGCTCGCCGCCGCCGCACGAATCGGTGCTGCGGGCGCAGAAGCTGCCGGGCTTCGCCTTCCGCTTCGCCGAGCCATGGCTCGACATGATCGTCGACGCGGACGGCGTCACCGTGAGGACGACCAAGGGGACGGAACGCTTCGATGCGGTCCTGCTC
>CAIYWM010000460.1 GCA_903929895.1 uncultured Alphaproteobacteria bacterium | reverse complement strand
CTCGCTCACCGGCTACGGCGAGACCGGCCCCGACCGCGACCGGCCGGGCTTCGACATCACCGCCTATTTCGGCCGCTCCGGCATCCTCGATGCGGGGCGCTACGACGGCGGCCCGCCGGGCGTCTCGCTGCCGGCACAGGGCGACCGCGCCACCGCCATGACACTGGTCGCGGCGATCCTGATGGGCCTGCGGCGGCGCGACCAGACCGGCAAGGGCGGCTGGGTCGGCACCTCGCTTTACGCCAACGGCGTCTGGGCCAACGGAACCACGGCCGCCGGCGCGCTGATCGGCGCGCAGCTGCCGGTCCGCCCGCCGCCCGACAGACCACGCAACGCGCTGACCAACCTCTACCGCACCAAGGACGATCGCTGGCTGCAGCTCCTGATGGTCCGCGACGACCGGCTGTGGGCCACGTTCTGCGACATCATCGAGCGGCCCGACCTGATGGCGGACCCACGCTTCACCGGACGGCCGGAGCGGCGCGCGCACGCGCAGGAACTGCACGACCTGCTGGCCCCGGTGTTCGCCGCGCGTCTCTATGCCGACTGGGAGAAGCGCCTGTCCGGCACCGGCATTCCCTTCGGGGTCATCGGACGGCTGGCCGACGTGATCGACGACGAGCAGGCCGAGCATGCCGGCATCTTCGCCGACACGACCAATCCCGCGATCCCGCGCACCGTCAACACGCCGATCCGCCTGGGCTTCGCCACGCCGCGCACCGCCGGCCCGCCCCCCGAGGTCGGGCAGCACAATGACGAGGTGCTGCGCGAGACCGGCTTCAGCGAGGCCGAAATCGACGCCCTCAAAAAGTCCGGCGCCTTGGGGTAGGCTCTCCGGATGGCCTCCCGCTTCCGGACCTACGCCGAGTTCTGGCCCTTCTATCTGCGCGAGCACGCAAAGCCGTCGACGCGCGCGGTCCACTATGTCGGCACCATCGCGTCCGCAGCCCTTCTGATCTGGGCGATCGCGTCGCAGAACTGGTGGTGGCTGCTGGGAGTCCCCGTGTTCGGCTATGGACCGGCCTGGTTCGGCCATTTCTTCATCGAGAAGAACCGGCCTGCCACCTTCGAGGCGCCGGTCTGGTCGCTGATCAGCGATTACAGGATGTGCGGCCTCTTCCTCACCGGCCGGCTCGGTGACGAGTTGATGAAACACCAGGTCCGCGCCCCCTAGAGCGGATCGGTGTGGCCCCTTGCTTCCCGGGGGGGCCGACGCCACATTGCAGCCGAACACCCAATTCCGCTCGAGGACCCATGGAAACGATGCTGCAGGGCGCCGCGCCGCAGGCTGCCCCCGCCGACCTGATCAAGGACAGCGACCAGACGAAGTTCGCCAAGGACGTGCTCGAAGCCTCGCGCACGGTACCGGTGATCGTCGATTTCTGGGCGCCGTGGTGCGGGCCGTGCAAGACGCTCCAGCCGATGATCGAGAAGGTCGTCAAGGAGGCCAAGGGCGCGGTCAAGCTGGTCAAGATCGACATCGACAAGAACCAGATGCTGGCCCAGCAGCTGCGCATCCAGTCGATCCCGGCCGTCTACGCCTTCTTCGGCGGACGCCCGGTCGACGGCTTCATGGGCGCGGTGCCCGAGAGCCAGCTGAAGGAATTCGTCGCGCGCCTCATCCAGGCTTCCGGCGGCGCCACCGGCGATCCCGCGGCCGCGGAGCTGGCCGAACTGCTCGAGCAGGCCAAGGCCGCGGTCGCGCAGAACGACATGGATACCGCCGCGCAGCTCTACAGCGAGGTGTTGGGCCTCGAGCCGACCAACGTCGTGGCCCTGGCCGGCCTCGCGCGTTACCAAGTCTCGCTCGGCGATGTCGAACAGGCCAAGGAACTGCTCGAGCAGATCCCGGCCAAGGAACGCACCGGCGCCGACGTCGTGGCCGCCCAGGCGGCCATCGATCTCGCCGAGAAGGCCAAGGATGCCGGCCCGATCCCTGACCTCAAGGCGAAGGCCGAGGCCGATCCGAAGGACTTCCAGACCCGTCTCGACCTCGCCATGGCCTACTGGGCCGGCAACCAGAAGCAGGAAGCCGTCGACGAGCTGCTCGCCATGATCAAGGCCGACCGCGCCTGGAACGAGGCCGCCGCGCGCCAGCAACTCCTGAAGTTCTTCGAGGCGCTGGGCTTCACCGATCCCATCTCGGTCGACGGCCGGAAGCGGCTTTCGACCATCTTGTTTTCATGAGCGACGAGGCGCGCTCCTCGCAGAGGCCGGCGCGCAATCCGTTCGAGCCGACCTTCGAGCAGCTTCCCGAGACGCTGCCGATCTTTCCGCTGTCGGGCGTGCTGCTGCTGCCCGGCGGCAAGCTGCCGCTCAACATCTTCGAGCCGCGCTACCTCGCGATGATTTCCGATGCACTGGCCGGTTCGCGCATGATCGGCATGGTGCAGCCGGTTCAGCCTGGCGGGTTCGCGGGCGACGGCATGCCGTCCGACGACGGTCGCCCCAAGGTGCACCGGGTCGGCTGCGCCGGACGCATCACCAACTTCAACGAGACCGAGGACGGGCGGCTGATGCTGGTGCTGAGCGGCGTGTGCCGCTTCGACATCGTGCGCGAACTCGACCTCGCCCAGGGCGGCTACCGCCGCGTCTCCTCGGTCTTCTCGCCCTATCGCGCCGATCTCGACCATGCCGACGACGTCGTCGACCTCGACCGTGACCGGCTGATGGCGGCGCTCGCCGCCTTCTTCCGCGGCCGCCAGCTCTCGACCGACTGGGACGCCGTGAACAAGGCGGCGGACGCAAACCTCGTCAGCTCGCTGTCGATGGTGCTGCCCTTCGGTCCGGCCGAAAAGCAGGCGCTGCTGGAGGCCGCCGACTGCACGGCGCGCGCCAAGCTGCTGATCGCCTTCCTCGAAATGAGCGCCTTCGGCGACCCCTCGGACACGCCACCCGGCCGCACGAACTGATCGTCAGTCGCCGTAGGGCACGGGAGTCGACAGCGCCGGCTCCTCGTGTCGCGCCCAATAGAGTTCCTCGATGCGGCGCGTCAGCGCGCCCGGCCGGCCGTCGCCGATGGGACGGCCTTCGTAATTCACGACCGGCATGATGCCGCCGGCCGTGCTGCTGATGAAGATCTCGTCCGCCTCGGCCACCTCGTGCGCCTCCACCGGTCGCACCTCGACGCGCATCTGGAGCGCCTCGGCGATCTCCATCACCGTACGGCGCGTCATGCCCTCGAACAGGCCGCGTGCCGGCGTGGCGAGCACGCCGTTGCGGACGACGAAGACGTTGAAGCCCGGCCCCTCGGTCACCGTGCCGTCGGCGGCCGGCAGCAGCGCGATGGTGGCATCGCGGTCATAGGCCTCGAAGACTCCCATCGTCAGGTCGAGCCAGTGGAAGTTCTTGATCCTCTGGTCGAGCGACTCCGGCGGAATGCGCTGGGTATGCGACAGGATCATGCGCAGGCCGTCGCGCCGCTGGGCCTCGTCGGCAATCCAGACGAAGGGCTGCGCGAAGGCATAGAGGCGGTTGCGGCACAGGCGCGGGTCGCGCGTGCCGACCGGCGGCAGCCCTCGGGTACAGGTCACCTGCACGTAGGCATCGCGCAGGCCCGACCGGCTGGCGCACTCGATCATGATGTCCGCGATCTGCTGCGCCGTCAGCGGCAGCGACATGCGGAGGCCTGCCATCGACGCCTGGAAGCGCTCGACATGATCCATCAGCCGGAAGAAGCGTCCCTTCCAGACATGGGCCACATCGTAGGTCGCATCGGAGCGGACGAAGCCACGGTCGAGGATCGGGACCGCAGCCTCCGACAGCTGCATCCAGCGCCCGTCCATATAGGCCACACCCTTGATGGCGGCGGTCTCGCTGTCACGGTCCATTGCCAGATCCTCGATCGATTTCGGCTTTTCGGACCCAAGCATGACTCATCGGGTTTCGATCGTCACATGCGCGAGTTCGTGGACCGGCACGAGGCGTTCGCGAATGGCCTCGCGATCCGCGGTGCCGGCGACGCTGACGATCGCGGCATGGGCACCGGGACCGATCCGCCAGATGTGGAGATCGGTGATGCGCGCGTCGCCCGGTCCCTCGACCTGTTCACGCACCTCGGCTTCCAGATGAGGATCGCTCGTGTCGAGCAGCACGGCGGCCGTGTCGCGCAGCAGGTTCCACGCCCAGACGGCGATCACGACGCCGCCGACGATCCCCATCACGGGATCGAGCCAGACCCAGCCGAGATAGCGTCCGGCCACCAGGGCCACGATCGCCAGGACGGAGGTCAGCGCATCCGCCACGACGTGGGCGAACGCCGAGCGGAGATTGTTGTCGTGATGGGCGTCATGATGATGTCCATGATCATGATGAGGGTCGTGGTCGTGGCTATGACTGTGCCCGCCCGACAGCAGGACTACGCTGGCCACGTTCACGACCAGCCCCACGATGGCGACGAGGGTCGCCTCGCCGAAGGCCACGGGCGAGGGATCGAAGAGGCGTCCGATGGATTCGACGGCGATTCCCAGCGCGACCAGAGCCGACGCGAAGCCCGAGAGGTCACCGACCTTGCCCGTCCCGAAGCTGAACCGTCGATCGGCGGCATGTCGCCGCGCGAAGGCGTAGGCGCCGGCCGCCACGGCAAGCGCGCCGGCATGGGTGGCCATGTGGAAGCCATCGGCGAGCAGGGCCATCGAATTGAAAACGATGCCGGCGGCGATCTCGCCCACCATCATCAGCGCGGTCAGCCCGACGACCCAGAGCGTGCGCCGTGCATTTTCATCGTGGCGCTCGCCGAGGAACACGTGATCGTGGGACAGCGAGCGGGCCTCCGATTGCGATGTCATGGTATCGTCGTCACTTGGCGTAGCGGCGAACGACGGCGATGAGTTCCTCGGCACCGGCCGCGCGCGCCGTGGCGTCGAGCCCCGGCCGCGCGACATGCTCGCGGACGTGATCCTCGATCAGCTCGCCCATCAGCCCGTTGAGCGCGCCCCGCGCACCCGCAACCTGTTGCAGGACCAAGGAACAATCCGCCTCCTGCTCGATCGCCTTCTCGATCGCCGCCATCTGTCCGGCGATCCGTCGAACCCGCGCCATCAGCCGGGCCTTGTTCTTCTGAAGATGAGCCATAGTATACCCCCCTATACTATTTTCTCGCGGTGAGGAAGCACGCATGGGACTGCGCCGCCGCGCACTAGGGCGGGCATCGGCCGCCGTGCTATAAGAGCGGCACAAAAATCAGGGAAACCCCGCACGATGAGCCCTCCATCGGACGACTCCGCAGCCCCCCGCCGCGCCGGCGTGGATCCCAAGCTGCTCGAAATCCTCGTCTGCCCGGCGACGCACGGCACGCTGGAATACGACGCCGCGGCCGGCGAGCTGATCAGCCGCAAGGCCGGTCTCGCCTATCCGATCCGCGACGGCATCCCCATCATGCTGGTGAGCGAAGCGCGGCAGATCCGCGACATGCCATGACCGCCGAGTTTCCCAAGGCCGTACCCGACGGCGGCAACTACGAATCGGACGCGGCGCCGTGGCCCGTCGAATTGCGGGTCTTCAAGGAGGAGGGTCGGCTCGAGATCGACTTCTCCGACGGCCATGCCTGCGCGCTCCCCGCCGAGTACCTGCGGGTCGAGAGCCCGTCGGCCGAAGTGCAGGGACACGGCCCGAGCCAGAAGAAGATCGTCGGCGGCCGCCGCCATGTGAAGATCGCGTCGGTCGAGCCCGTCGGCCATTACGCGATCCGCATCGTGTTCGACGACCGCCACGACAGCGGCATCTACAGCTGGGCCTATCTGCGCGAACTCAGCGAAACGCGGGCCGAGCGCTGGGCCGCCTACGAAGCCGCTCTGGCCCAGCGCGGCCTGAGCCGGGACACCTGACGAAACCTGACGAGCCAACCATGAAGATCATCATTGCCGGCGCCGGAATCGGCGGATTGACCGCAGCCATGTGCCTGCATCGCGCCGGGCACGACGTGCAGGTGTACGAGGCCGTGTCGGAGATGCGGCCGCTGGGGGTCGGCATCAACATCCAGGCCGGCGCAGTGCGCATCCTGTGCAGCCTGGGCCTCGAGCCCGCCCTCGCGGCCACCGCCATCGAGACCCGCGAGTTGCGCTACGCCAACCGCCACGGCCAGACGATCTGGGCCGACCCGCGCGGCCGCCATGCTGGCCTTCCCTGGCCGCAATTCTCGATCCATCGCGGCGAGCTGCAGATGATCCTGGTCCATGCGGCGCGGGAAATGCTGGGCGCGGATCGCATCCGGATGGGACGGCGCATCGCCGATTTCGCGCAGCACGGCGCCACCGTGACCGCCCGCTTCGCCGACCGCGACGGCGCGATCGTCGAGGAAGCCACGGCCGACCT
>CAIYWM010000459.1 GCA_903929895.1 uncultured Alphaproteobacteria bacterium | reverse complement strand
TGGGAAGCCGGCCCGCAGCTTTCGGCCTACGTGAACCTGGCCAAGTGGGCGGAGCTGCCGAAGTCCTATCAGGCGATCGTCGAAGCCGCCGCCGCCAAGGCGCACACGTCGATGCTCTCGAAGTACGACGCGCAGAACCCGAAGGCCGTCCGCGAACTGGTGGCTTCCGGCACCAAGTTGCTGCCGTTCTCGCCGCAGATCCTCGAAGCATGCTTCAACACGACCAACGACGTGTTCGCGCAGCTGAACGAGAAGAACCCCAAGTGGAAGAAGATCTTCGAATCGTGGAAGCCCTTCCGTAACGAGGAAGTGCTCTGGTTCCGCGTGGCCGAGGACACGCTCGACAACTTCATGGCCCGCCAGTCGGCTGCCGGAAAGCTTTGATCCGGGCCTTGCGAGACAACGGAAAACCCCGCTTCGGCGGGGTTTTTCTTGACCTGCAGCCCGCCCGCGATTGCTTTTCATCGACCGTGCGCTATGCGATAACCCGGCACCGCCAAGGTGGTTCGCGCTGCGGAAGTGCGTTCAGAAGGTGAATCTAGGGAGTTAACTCAATGCAACGTCGCAAATTCTTGCGCACGGCCGGTGTCGGCGGTGCGACGGTCGCCACCGCAGGCGTCCTGGCCGCTCCGGCGGTCGCCCAGTCGATGCCCGAAGTGAAGTGGCGCCTGGCGTCGAGCTTCCCCAAGTCGCTCGACACGATCTATGGCGCGGGCGAGTACTTCGCCAAGCGCGTCGCGGCCCTCACCGACAACAAATTCCAGATTCGCGTCTTCGCCGCCGGTGAAATCGTCCCCGGCCTGCAGGTCGTCGATGCCGTCCAGAACGAGACGGTCGAGTGCGGCCACACTGCCTCCTACTACTATGTCGGCAAGGATCCGACTTTCGCCTTCGACACGGCGCTGCCGTTCGGCCTCAATACCCGCCAGCACAATGCGTGGGTCTATTTCGGTGGCGGTCTCGAGCTGATGCGGGACTTCTACAAGGAATACAAGATGACCTCCTTCCTGATGAGCCACACCGGCGCCCAGATGGGCGGCTGGTGGCGCAAGGAGATCAAGACCGTCGACGACCTCAAGGGCGTGAAGATGCGCATCGGCGGTTTCGCGGGGCAGGTCATGTCGAAGCTCGGCGTGGTGCCGCAGCAGATCGCCGGCGGCGACATCTATCCCGCCCTGGAGAAGGGCACGATCGACGCGGCCGAGTGGGTCGGTCCGTATGACGATCAGAAGCTCGGCTTCAACAAGGTTGCGCCGTATTATTACTACCCCGGCTGGTGGGAAGGCTGCGCGGCGCTCTCGCTCTACTGCGGCGACAAGGCGTTCGATGCTCTGCCACCGATGTACAAGGAAGCGATCGCAGCCGCTGCGGCTGACGCGGTGAGCTGGTCGGTCGCCAAGTACGACGCCCAGAACCCGCGCGCGCTACGTGAGCTGGTGGCGGCCGGCACCAAGTTCCTGCCGTTCCCGCAGGCGGTGATGGAGGCCTGCTACAATGCCTCCAACGAGCTCTACGCCGAGACCATCGCCAAGAACCCGAAGTTCAAGAAGGTCTACGATTCCTGGAAGCCCTTCCGGAACGAGGAGGTTCTCTGGTTCCGCGTCGCCGAGAACACGTTCGACAACTTCATGGCGCGCCAATCGGCGGCCAACAAGCTCTAGGACCTCCGGCCTCGCCGGTCGAAAGCCCCGCTTCGGCGGGGCTTTTTGCTGCCCGCAAACTCAATTTCACGATGAAACATTGCAGATATTTAAGGATTTTCCGGCAGTCCGGCGCTTTTCAAAGTCAATTTCGCATGCCAGTGTTGCAGTGTTGAAGGGGGCCATGAAGGCAACCACGGGAGGAAAGAGAACCATGCAACGTAGGAAATTCATCAGGACCGCGGGCGTTGGCGCTGCGGGTGTGGCGGCGGCGACCACGATCGCCGCGCCGGCCATCGCCCAGAGCATGCCGGAAGTGAAGTGGCGTCTGACGTCGAGCTTCCCCAAGTCGCTCGATACGCTGTACGGCGGCTCCGAGCTCTTCTGCAAGATCGTTGGCGAGATGTCGGACGGCAAGGTCCAGGTCCGTCCCTTCGCAGCGGGCGAAATCGTTCCCGGCCTGCAGGTCGCCGATGCGGTGCAGAACGGTACGGTCGAGGCCGGCCAGACCGCGGCCTATTACTATTTCGGCAAGCATCCGAACTTCGTGTTCGAGACCGGCCTGCCGTTCTCGATGAACCAGCGCCAGTACTATGCGTGGCTGGAGTTCGGCGGCGGTCACGAGTTGGTCAACGAGTTCTACAAGGATTACAATTTCCGCTC
>CAIYWM010000458.1 GCA_903929895.1 uncultured Alphaproteobacteria bacterium | reverse complement strand
GGATCGTCGCCGACGCCATCGTGGCGACGACCGGCGCACGGCCGCACGTCAATCCGCTGCACACCGCGAGCGACATCCGCAATCCGATCGTCCAGGCGGGTATCCCGACGATCGGCCTGGGGCCCCTCGGCGGCGATCTCACGCAGAACGGCCTGCACGATGAATGGGTCGACGTCGAAGATTATCGGCGGGCGGTCGAGGTCGTGTCGGACATCATCGTCGGCTGGTGCGGCACGGTCTGAAACATCCCGGGACAAGGGCGGATTTCGGCGTCAAAATTGCATGCGTTTGTGGGGATCGCATTCCCGGGGGAAATCATGAACAATTTCAATGACATCAAGCTGCAGCGCCGTGGTCTTCTGGGTGCCGTTGCCGCCGTATCTGCAATGACTCTGGTTCCGGGCGTGCTGCGCGCCCAGCCGAAGATCGCGCCGCCCACCCTGATCAAGGCCGGCACGCTGATCATGTCGATCAATCCGACATTGCCGCCGCTGCAATATGTCGACGACAAGGGCCAGCTGAAGGGCATGCGGGTCGAACTCGCCGACGAATGCTGCAAGCGGCTGGGGCTTGCGCCGGAATACATCCGCACCGAATTCGCCACCATGATCCCCGGCCTCGCCGCCAAGCGCTGGGACATGATCAATACCGGCATCTTCTGGACCGAAGAGCGGTCCAAGCTGATGTACATGGTGCCGACCGAGCAGGCGGCCATCAGCTTCCTGGCTGCCAAGGGCAATCCGCTGGGCCTGAAGACGGTGGACGATCTTGCCGGCAAGCGCATCGCCGTCGAGTTGGGCGGCATCGAGGAGCGCCGCACCCGTGAAGTGTCCGACATGGTGGTGAAGAAGGGCCTGAAACCCGTCACCGTCATGACGTTCAACAATTTCGCCGAGGCCTTCCAGGCGCTGAAGGCGGGACAGGCGGACGCCGCCACCAGCATCGATGCCACGGCCATGTTCATGCAGCAGAGAGGCGACTTCACGCGCGCGATCAGCGGCGTGTTTCCGCAGATTGCCTGCTTTGCCTTCGCCAACAAGGCGCTGGCAGATGCCGTCGTCGGCGCGCTGAACGACCTCAAGAAGGATGGCTACTACGACAAGCTGCTCGACCAGTACGGCGTGCTGAAGATCGACGAGGCGACCTTCGCCATCAAGGGCCCAGGCCCGGCCTAGCGGACCGGTGCCTGCGTGAAAGTCTGGAACTGGGAAGGTTTCTGGGGGTACTTCACCAACCTCTACCTTCTCGAGGGTGCGCTGTGGACGATCGGGCTCACGATCAGCACGCTCATCCTGGGCGGCTTTCTGGGCCTCTTGCTGGCAGTGATGCGGCTCAGCAAGCACAAGGGGCTGTCCCGCGCAGCGCAGACCTATATCTGGGTCTTCCGCGGGACGCCGCTGCTGGTGCAGCTCATCATCATCTACACCGGGCTGCCGCAGCTCGGGCTGGTGCGCTTCAGCGTTCTCGAATCGGCGATCCTCGGCCTGGCGCTGAACGAGGCGGCCTATCTCTCGGAGATCCTGCGCGGCGGCATCCTGTCCGTCGCCAAGGGTCAGACCGAGGCAGCCCGGGCGATGGGGCTGAAGCCGCACCAG
>CAIYWM010000457.1 GCA_903929895.1 uncultured Alphaproteobacteria bacterium | reverse complement strand
GTAGCCGAGCAGCGCCGCTTCGTCGGCCAGTTCCGTTTCGAGCCGGCCCAGCGCCTCGACGAAGGACCCGCCCTTGGCCAGCGCCTTTTCGACCAGCGCGTGAGCCTCGTGCTTGCCGACCTTCCGGGCGAGCAGGAAAGTCGCGCGCTCGGCGAGAACCGCGGCTTCGGCGGCGTCCATGTTGGCCTGCAGCGCGTCGGGCTCGATAACGAGTCTGGAGGCGACTTCTGCCATCGCCTCGACCGCCGATCCCAGGCATTCGACCAGCGCGGAAAGGGTCGGCCATTCGGCCTGCCAGCCGCCCAGTGCGCGCTCGTGCTCCTGGGGCATCGCCGCCACGATCGTCGCAGCCAGCATCGGCGCCCGCGCCGCCGCCGATAGGATGAGCGCGGCGCTGACCGGGTTCCGTTTGTGCGGCATGGTCGAAGAACTGCCACGGCCGGGGCCGGAGGGCTCGGCAGCCTCCCCCACTTCGGCCTGCATCATCAGGGCGATGTCGCGCGACGCCTTGGCGAGCGCCCCGACGACCAGCGCGCAATCCTGCGCGAAGGCGGCGACGCGGACCCGTTGCGTGAACCACGGTCCCGGCGGTAGCGCGAGCTTCAGCTGCTTCGCCAGCACCGTCATTACCTGTTCGGCTTCGGCCCCCAGCGCCGTCAGGCTTCCCGAGGCACCGCCGAACTGCACGATCTGCGTCTCGCCGAAACTCTCTGTGAGCCGCCGCTTCGCGCGGTCGATGTCGGAGACCCATCCCGCGATCTTCTGCCCGAGCGCGAGCGGCGTGGCTGGTTGCAGCAGCGTCCGGCCCAGCATCGGCGTCGTGCGGTGTTTCTTCGCCAGACGCGCGAAGTCCGAGACGATGCCGTCGAGTGACTTCAGGAGCGGCGGCAGCGCCTCGCCGAGCTGCAGCACCATCGCGGTGTCGATCACGTCCTGGCTCGTGGCACCCCAATGGACGTAGTCGGCCGCCTTTGCGTCGCGCTGCCGGACCTGTTCGGTCAGCGCCTTCACGACCGGCACGGTAAGCGTCGCCGTCCGGCGCGCGGCGGCGTCAAGCGGTGCGGGGTCATAGAGAGCAGGATCGCAGGCCTTCACGATCACCGACGCGGCCCGCTTCGGAATCAGACCGGCCGCAGCGGTCGCCTGGGCAAGCGCCGCCTCGAAGCGCAGCATGTGGCGCAAGGTGGCGGCGTCGGAGAAGCAATCGGCGGCCGACGCCGAAGCCCCCAACGCCGAGACCAGACGAACCGTCATGGGGTCAGCAATCGAAGAAGACGGTTTCGTTCGGCCCACCCAGATACAGGGGCAGCCGCCAGACGCCCGCCTCATCGCGCGTCGCGATCAGAGTGGCGCGGCGCGAAGGCTCGACCATCGCAAGCACCGGATCCTCGGCCAACGCCGGATCGCCCTCGAAATAGAGACGCGTCGCGAGACGATTTAGGACGCCGCGCGCGAACACGGAGATGTTGACGTGCGCCGCCTGCAGGCCGCCCGCCGGCCAGGGCACGCGGCCGGGCTTCACCGTGCCGAAGCGCGCGCAGCCCGTCGTGTCGGTCGACGCCCGGCCGAAGCCCTCGAACCCGGGATCCAGCGGCAGGTTGCGGCGATCCTCGGGATGGTTGTAGCGACCGTGGCTGTTGGCCTGCCAGATCTCCAGCAGGCCGTCGGGCACGATCGCGCCCGCGGCATCGTGAAGGGTCAGCGCAATCTCGATTCGCTCACCCGCGACACCTGGCATCGCGAGGTCTTGACGATAGGCGTTGGTGACGGTGCCGAAATAGAACGGGCCGATCGTCTGCGACGGCGTCAGCGCGCGGCTCATGGGTTCTCCATCGGCGTGGCGTGACGGCCGCGCAGCACGATGTCGAAACGATAGGCGAGCGCCCACCCGGGCTGCGTCGTGTCCATGTCGAAGGCCGCCTGCAGCCGCTCCCGCGCGCCTTCCGGCACCGAATTGTAGATCGGATCGAAAGTCAGAAGCGGATCGTTCTGGAAATACATCTGCGTAATCAGACGCGTGGCAAAGGCCGGCCCGAATAGCGAGAAATGAATATGCGCCGGCCGCCAGGCATTGTGGTGGTTGCCCCACGGATAGGCGCCGGGCTTGATGGTGATGAACTTGTAGTTGCCGTCGGCATCGGCGCGGGCACGGCCGCCACCGTAGAAATTCGGATCGAGCGGCGCGTCATGCTGGTCGCCGGGATGATGATAGCGACCGGCGGCGTTGCACTGCCAGATCTCGACCAGCGCCTCAGGGACTGGCCGGCCGTCCTCGTCGAGGACGCGACCGTGCACGATGATGCGTTCTCCGAGCGGCTCGCCCATGCGCCGGCGCGTGAGATCGTTCTCGCCCGCGTCGAGCCGCTCTTCGCGCAGCAGCGGCCCGGTGATCTCGGACAGGGTGTGCGGCAGGACGATCGCCGGCTTCGAGGGCGATCGGCTGACCGTCGACTTGTAGGCCGGCGAGAGATTGGGCGGGTGATGCCCTGCAGCGGGACGGCGGTAGGTTTCCTCTTTCATGCTGCCGAGCTTAGCGCCGGCTCAGGCCGCGCGCACCTCCAACCCCTGCGGCGTGGCACGATAGCCGGTGAGGGTCCGCTCGGCATAGCCCAGCCGCCAGTCCAGCATCTTGCGGGCGTAGTCGGCGACCGTGACCGCATAGGCAGGATCGGTGGCGCAGTTGACGAACTGGCCGGGGTCCTTCCGGAGGTCGAACAGGAGGGGCGGCAGGGCCGCGAAGTGCACGTACTTGAAGTTTTCGTCCTGCACGACGGCGAGCGAGCACTTGTCCATCGGCACACCCAGAGACGATTCAGGCTTGCTGTAATGCAGGTCGCGGAAGTCGAATTCGTAATGCACCTCGGTGCGCCAGTCGGCCGGCACCGTGCCTTCGCAGAAGGGCAGCAGCGAGCGGCCGTCGCACTGGCGCGGCACCGGCAGCCCCATCCAGTCGAGGAGGGTCGGCATGGTGTCGATCGTCTCGGTGAAGCGATCGACGATCGTGCCGCGGGTACCGTTTGCCTCGGCCCGCGGATCGCGGATGACCATCGGGATGCGATAGGATTCGTCGAAATAGCCGATCTTGCCCAGCAGGTGATGGTCGCCGCCCTGTTCGCCATGATCGCAGGTGAAGACAATTAGCGTGTCGTCCCACTGCCCCGTCTGCTGCAGATAGTCGAAGACACGGCCCAGATGATCGTCGATCTCGCTCATCAGGCCGCAATAAGTGGCGCGCATCTGCGCCACCTCGGCCTCGGTCATGTCCGAACCGAGCGCCTGTCCGTCCTGGAAGAAGCTCGCCTGCTTGATGTTGCGCACATAGTAGTCGAGCAGCGCATTCTGCTTGCCCTCTTCCGCCGCGGACGAGGCGCGCACCGGCTTCGGCATGTCCTCGGGGCGATACATGGAATTGTAGGGCTCGGGCGCGATGAACGGCGGATGCGGCCGATAGTAGCCGAGATGCAGGAACCACGGCTTGCCGCCACGGCCGCGCAGATAGTCGAGCCCGCGCTCGGTGAACCAGGCCGTGTCGGACAGTTCCTTGGGGATGACCGCCGGCCGGCCGGTCGCGCCGGCTCCCGGCGCGCCTTGCGGCAGCCAGATCTCCTCGCGGGTCTTCGGCAGTTCGAAGCCCTGGCTGGCGACCCAGCCGAAATAGGCGTCACGGTTCTCGAAGGCACCGACCGAGTGGAAGCCCTCCATGATGTCGCCCAGCACGAAGAAGCGCGGATCGTTGGGCGCGGTCTGGCGCGGATCGGGCGTCGTGGTCGTGTAACCGACCAGCGCCGGGTCGTAGCCCCCGCGCCGCAGCTCGTGCGCCAGGTTGGTGAAGCGCGCGGAGAGCGGGATCGTATTCTGCACCGCGCGGTGGTTCATCATGTACTGGCCGGTCAGCAGGCTGGCGCGCGCCGGGCCGCAGGGCACGGCCTGGGTGAAATGGTTGCGGAACGTCACGCCCTCGGCGCACAGCCGGTCGAGATTGGGCAGCTTCAGATAGTCCGCGCCCAGCTTGGGCAGCATCAGCCCGCGCCATTGGTCGACGACGATCAACAGGACATTCTTGGACGCAGGCATGTTCATTCACCGAGGTTGGACGGCGGCGGGATTGCGATAGAGTGCCGCCAAATCGACGGAGGAGACAACACGTGGCGCGTTTCAAGATCGTGACGACGGGACCGGGAAAAACCGATCATTCGCTGGAAATGGAGACACTCGGCCCGATCGGCGCCGAGATCGTCGAGGTTTCGGGGGACGAAGCCGAGCTCATCAAGGCGGTGGCCGATGCCGACGCCATCTACGGCAAGGGCCGTCCGCGCATCACCGCCAAGGTGATCGAGGCGGGCAAGAAGCTGAAGGTCGTGTCGCTGGGCAGCGTCGGTGTCGACTCGGTCGACGTGGACACGGCCACACAGCTCGGCATCCCGGTCACCAACGTACCCGACACCTTCATCGAGGAAGTGGCCGACCATGCCATGACGCTGATCCTCGCGAGCTGGCGGCGCCTCGTGGTGCAGGACCAGATGGTGCGCAAGGGCGAGTGGGCCAAGGGCCGGCCGCACCTCTACCAGTTTCCCCGCCTCATGGGCATGACGCTGGGCTTCATCTCGTTCGGCCACGTCGCCCGCGCCGTCGCCAAGCGCGCCGCGCCGTTCGGCTTCCAGATGCTGGCCTATGATCCCTATATCGAGGAGCTGGTGATGTCCGACTACGGCGTCCAGCCGGTCGGCTACGACGAGCTGCTGCAGCGCTCCGACATCGTCAGCATGCATGCGCCCGGCACCAAGGACGCGCATCACCTGATGAAGGAACAGCATTTCCGCCAGATGAAGAAGACGGCGCTGTTCGTGAACACCGGCCGCGGTTCCACCGTGGACGAACCGGCCATGATCAAGGCGCTGCAGGAAGGCTGGATCGCCGGCGCCGGCCTCGACGTGCTCGAGACCGAGCCGGTCGGCCACAACAATCCGCTGCTCGGCATGGACAACGTGATCCTGACGGCGCACGTCGCTTCGGCCTCGAGCCGCTTCGATCCGGCGCGCAAGCGTCGCGTCGGCGCCGAACTCGCGCTGGTGCTGGGCGGCAAGTGGCCGCGCGCCTGCGTCAATCCGATGGTGCTGGAGAAGTCCAAGCTGCAGCGCTGGCAGCCCTTCTCGATGGAGCGCGGGCCCGGCAACTAGGCCGGGACGGTTATCCGCGCCGGCTCACAACTTCTGTTGCTGTAGCCGGTCGCGCATCGCCCGGTCGCACTGCGCCAGGCTCTCGAACGGACCGAGGATGACGTGGCCGCCGTCATCCATCGCATACCAGCCGGTCTGGGTGAGGTTGTAGTCTCCCAGATCCTCGCTCGGGACATGGACGGCGATCAGATCCTTCGGCGTGCGCATGCAGTGCACATGCGCCCCCCGGCAGGGCTTTTCAACCCCGACGGGTCCAGCTCGCGAGATTGACCGCGCCCGGCGGCACCTCGCCCTTCACCAGCGCCTCGACCTGACGGACCGTGTCCATCGCCTGGCTTTCGCTGGCGGGCGGCGTCAGGCCGCCGATATGCGGCGTGGCGATGACGTTGGGCAGGCGCGCCAGCTCGGGCGACGGCATCTGATCCGGCGCCCGGCCGACATCCATCGCCGCGCCGGCAATGCGGCCCTCGGTCAGGACCGCTGCGAGCGCCGCCTCGTCGACCAGGTTGCCGCGCGACATGTTGATGAAGAAGGCGTCCGGCTTCATGCGCGCGAAGGCTGCCGCATCGAGCAGGTTCTCTGTCTCCTCGTTGGCGATGGCGAGACAGATCACGTAGTCGGCCTTCGCCAGCAGATCTTCCATTGGCAGCTTCGCGTAACGGGGATCGTCGACCTGGGCATAGGGATCGGACACCAGCACGGTCATGCCGAGCTGGGCCAGCAGCGGCGCCAGCGTGCGCGAGATGCGGCCGTAGCCGATGAGGCCGACGGTCGAACCACCGAGCTGCCGGCCGACCCTGATCGCGGGCTTCGCGCCCTCATGATAGGCCGTCGCCGCCCGCGTGATGCCGCGCGACAGATCGACCAGCAAACCCAGTGTGAGTTCGACCACCGACGGAACGAAGCCGGCCTCCGCCTGTGTCACGAGCACGCCCGCCTTCGTGGCCGCCGCAACGTCGATGTTGCGGATGTCGATGGCGCTGCGCATCACCGCACGAAGCCCCGGAAGGCTCTCGAAGACCACAGCCGGTATCGCCGTCGCGCGATCGGCGACGATGAAATCGACGCCGCGCGCCATCCCGATCACGCCCTGCGCATCGAGCGGCGCCTCGCCCTCGTGCAGCACGACCTCGACCAGTTCCTGTAGCCGTGTGAGGGCGCGGGTGCCGTAGTACTGCCGCCGCGCGAGAGGGGCGTGGGTGAGAAGAAGCTTGTCCATGCCGCTGAGCTTACGCCGGCACCGTGGAGAAAGAACCTAGCGGACTGCTGGATTAGGCCTTTCAGAAGCACCGACGCGCAACATTGTTGCGCCAACGGTCGTCGCGACCCGGGATTCAGAGGGTGCGACGTTCGCTTCAGTTGTTTCGTTTATTTCGTTTGTTTCGTTTATTCACCCTGACTCCGAGGTCTTCAACGGCGTGCTAGCTCTTCATCGGCGTCGCTTCGCCGAGCAGCGAGACATGCGCGGCGACGATGCGCCAGCCGTCGGGCGTCCGCATCCAGGTATGGCTCTGCCGGCCGGGCTTGGCCGCGCCGTGCCGCTGGAACTCGCAGTTGGCCGTGCCGAAGTCGCGGCCGTAGGTGACGATCCAGAGCTTCAGCAGGTCGCGGTTCGGCACGAACTGCGGATTGCGGCCGGAGCGGAAGGCGGCGATCTGGTCGTAGCCGTAGAGCTGCTCGCCGACGCCGTAACGCAGCGTGTGCGGGCTCTTCCAGAAGAGCTCGTCCAGGACCTCGACATCGTTGCTGTTGAGCGCCGCCTCGTAGCGATTGAACGCCGCCGTCACCTCGGCGACGACTTCGGGGATGTTGATTTCCATGCTGGCTCCTCAGGCGGGCGGCGCGGCGGCGACGCCGAGCTTTTGCAGATGCGCGGCCACGCGCAGCGCGGCCTGTTCGTTGTAGGGCTTGGCGATGAGCTGCACGCCGATCGGAAGGCCACCCGGCCGTTGCAGCGGCGCCACCGCGACCGGCAGCCCGATGAAGGAGATCGGCTGGGTGTAGAGGCCGAGGTTGGCACGCACGGCCAGCTCGACGCCGTCCAGCGTCATCATGGTCTGGCCAAGCCTGGGCGCGGTGCAGGGCGTGGCGGGCGCCAAAATCACGTCCACCTCCTCGAACAGCTTCAGCACGTGGGCGCGATACTGGCGGCGGAAGCGCTGCGCCTTCACGTACCAAGCGCCCGGCAGCAGGGCGCCGGCCATGAAGCGTTCGCGCGTGTCGGGATCGTTATCCTGCGGTCGCGTGCGCAG
>CAIYWM010000456.1 GCA_903929895.1 uncultured Alphaproteobacteria bacterium | reverse complement strand
CCCGTTCGGATCGCCGTCCGGATCGCTCGGAACGTCCCCGTCAGGATCGTCGCGATCGAGACGACTCGCCCGCGCCGCTCGGCCTCGGCGATCACGTGCCGGCTTTCCTCGCCCGTCCGACGCGCTAGAATCGCGCGTCGCGGCGGAGGGCGTTCATGCAGACCATTTTCGTCATGGTGAAATGCGAGCTCGGCAAGGCCTACGACGTTGCTGACAACGCCGTGGCCGTCGAGCAGGTCTCGGAGGTCTATTCGACCTCCGGGCAATACGATCTTCTGATGAAGTGCTATCTCGACGAGAAGACCGACATCGGTCATTTCGTGACGAGCCAGATCCAGACGCTGCCGGGCGTGAAGGACACCTTCACCCTGATCACCTTCAAGGCGTTTTCCTGAGTACGGCCCTTCCGCGCCGGCATCTCCCGAGGGGTGAGGATTTCCTCCTCCTCCCGCCGTCCCTTCAGCCTTACGCCTATCGCAACGTCGACAAGCTCTTCGCCCATCGGGTGATCCGCCGGGGCGCGAACCCGTGCGACCTGCCGCGCGGCCGCGAGATCGCCCCGGTCTATGCCGCCGGCGGCCGCGAGCACGACGTCGCCTCGTTCATGGACCGCAACGTGATGGTGGGCGTCCTGGTAATCCATCACGGCCGGATCGTGCTGGAACGCTACGGACTCGGCCTGCAGGAGCACGATCGCTGGTCGACCATGTCGACCGTAAAGTCGATGACGGCGATGCTGGTCGGCGCCGCGGTTCATGACGGTGTCATCAAGTCGATCGACGATCCGCTCACGGACTACCTGCCGGCGCTGCGGCGATCGGCTTACGAGGGCGTGACGTTGCGGCATGTGATGACGATGTCGTCGGGCGTGCGCTGGACCGAGGTCTACCCCGACCGGAACTCCGACGTGAACCGCTACAGCAAGTCGCTGGCCGACAAGGTGCCCGACGGCGTGCTGAAGCTGATGGCGTCCCTGCCGCGCGCGCATCCGCCGGGCAGCACCTTCCTCTACAATTCCGGCGACACGTTCCTGCTGGGCGCCGCGCTCACCCGCGCCATCGGCAAGCCCCTGGCCGACTACATGTCGGAGAAGGTCTGGCAGCCGGCCGGCATGGAGTGCGACGCCTTCTATACGCTCGAAAGCGACGGCGGGCAGGAGATCGGCGGCAGCCGCGCCGGCATGGTCCTGCGCGACTTCGGACGCTTCGCCGAGTTCGTGCGCAACGACGGCGTCATAGACGGCAAGCGCGTGCTGCCTGAGGGCTGGGTCGAGGCGGCGGCGACACCCGCTTTCAAGGTGCCCGCGCCGGTCGTCCCCGACATCACGCATTACGGTTACAGCTGGTGGCTGGGCGACGGTGTGATGGCCGCGATCGGCCATGCGGGCCAGCGCATCGACATCTACCGTAACGAAGACCTGTCAGTGGTGACGCTCGCGGCGCTGCCGCAACCGCCTTACGTGCCCGCCACCGACCATGATCGCCGCGCCGAGATCGTCACCTTCACGCAGGCCGTCAGGGTGGCCTGTTCGACCTCCAACGGAGTGACATGAGCATGTCGACGACGCCCGCCAGGAAACTCGAAGTCTTCATCGAGCGCATCGTCATGGGCAGCCGCTGGCTGCAGGCGCCGCTCTATATCGGCCTCGTGGCCGTGCTGGGCGTCGTGGTGGTCAAGTTCCCGTTCAAGATCTGGGAGCTGGTGCGCAAGGCGATCTCCGCCGAGGAGGCCGATCTCGTGCTCGCGGTGCTGTCGCTGGTCGACCTGATCATGGTGG
>CAIYWM010000455.1 GCA_903929895.1 uncultured Alphaproteobacteria bacterium | reverse complement strand
GCCTTCGTGATCGGCGCCAACGACGTCACCAACCCGGCCGCCAAGACCGATCCGAAGAGCGCGATCTACGGCATGCCGATCCTCGACGTCGAGAAGGCGCAGACCGTGCTGTTCGTGAAGCGCGGCATGGCCTCGGGTTATGCCGGCGTCGACAACGAACTGTTCTTCCGCGACAACACGATGATGCTCTTCGCCGACGCCAAGGTGATGTGCGAGAACATCGTGAAGTCGCTGGAATCGACGCACTGAGCCGGTATCGCGCCGTCATCTTCGACGTCGGCGGCGCGGTCGATCTGGAGTTCGCCTGGGAGATGGCGCTCGACGGCGCCATCGCCTCGGCCTGCGGGATGGAAGGCATCCGCGTCGATCCGGCGATGGTCGAGGAGGCATCCGAGCAGGGGGTGGCTGCCTTCGCGCCCGACGTCACGCTTCACATGATCGAGACGCTCTGTGGCGGCGAGCCCACGACGGTGGCGCGCGTGGCGCGACGCGTGGAGGCGATGACGGGGCAACTCGATGCCTTCCAACTCCGGCCGGGCATCGAGGACCTGCTGAAACGCCTCAAGGACAAAGGTCTGGTGCTGGGCGCGCGCGAGCCACGCTGGGAGCGGCTGGAGCGGGTAGGGTTGGCGGCGCTGTTCGTCCCAAATCCCGACGTACCGCCGACCGAGTGCATCCTGGTGGGTGACCGGATCGACGTCGACATCGCGCCCGCCAAGGAAGCCGGCATGGCGACCATTCAGTTCCGCTCAGGCCGCTGGCGCCGGCAGCGCCCGCGCTCCGCTACCGAGACTCCCGACGCCGTCGTGACCGATGTGGCTGAACTTGAGACGGCGATCCTGGAACTGTTGAACTCCTGAATCGGCCAAACAAAAACCCCCGGGGATACCGGGGGTTGTCGTCTCGTGCGAGGAGGGGAGGACTAGTAGCCCTCGCGCTCCATGCGCTTGCGCATCAGCTTGCGCGTACGGCGGATGGCCTCGGCGCGCTCACGGGCGCGGCGCTCGGACGGCTTCTCGTAGTTGCGGCGGAGCTTCATCTCGCGGAAGATGCCCTCGCGCTGCATCTTCTTCTTCAGGACGCGCAGCGCCTGATCGACGTTGTTTTCACGAACGAGAACCTGCACTTCGATCGCTTCCTTCCAATGCGGCTTGGCCCACGAATGTCCCGGGGCCTGAATTCCAGAGGCCGGGTAGGTATCACAGGCGGATACCCTTGGGAACCCCCCGATTGGCGCCTATATTCCACAGATGACCGAGCAAAATACCCCGAATTCACCGGAAATCGACCCCGACGCCGCCTTGCGGGACCGGCTGGCGGACGAGTTCATGGCCGAAGCGGCCTTCGATGGCTGGACGCGGGCCGCCCTGGCGGCCAGTGGCCGGGCGCTCGACCTGCCGGCGGGGGAGGCCGACCGGCTGTTCCCGGGCGGGCCGCTCCAGGCGCTGACCTATGTCAGCGAGCGCGCCGACCAGCGCACCGTCGAGGACATGGAGAAGGAAGGAATCACGGCCCTCAAGATCCGCGATCGGATCAAGGGCGCTGTCCGCATCCGGCTGGAGCGGCATGCCGGTCCGCGCGAGGCGGCCCGCCGGGCGCTGTCGACGCTGTCGATGCCGCTCAACGCCGGGCTGGCGCTGAAGCTGCTCTACAGGACGGTCGACGCCATGTGGTACGCGGCCGGCGACACCAGCACCGACTTCAATTTCTACACCAAGCGCGCCACTCTGGCGGGCGTCTATTCCTCGACGCTGCTCTACTGGCTGAACGACCGGTCGCCCGGCGCAGAAGCCACCTGGGCTTTCCTCGACCGCCGCATCGACGACGTGATGAAGTTCGAGAAGCTGAAGGGACAGGTCAGGTCGTGGACGGGCCCGAAGCGTCCGGGCGCGCGGCCGGCAGCACGTAGGTGACGTGGCCCATCTTGCGGCCGGGGCGGGCCTCCGCCTTGCCGTAAAGGTGCAGCCGCGCCGTCGGCTCCGCGAGATAGCGCTGCCAGTCGTCGGCCTCGTCGCCGATCAGGTTCTCCATGCGCGAGGGCGCCAGCACCTCGACCGAGCCCAGCGGCAGCCCGCAGATGGCCCGCACCAGCTGCTCGAACTGGCTGGTCGCACAGGCGTCCATCGTCCAGTGCCCCGAGTTATGCGGCCGCGGCGCCATCTCGTTGGCCAGCACCCGCCCGTCCTTGGTCACGAACATTTCCAGCGCCACCAGACCGACCAGATCGAGGCCCTGGGCGAGTTCGACGCCGAAGCGCTCCGCGGTCGCCAGGGTCGCGGCCGGCAGGCCCGAGGGCACGGTGGTCGTGCGCAGGATGCCGTCGCGATGGCCGTTGATGCCGATGGGGAAGCAGCGCGTGGCGCCGTCCTGCCCGCGGGCGACGATGGCCGAGACCTCGCACTCGAAATCTACCATCGCCTCGAGGATGCATTCGCGCCGGCCGAGCCTGGCCCAGGCGGCTGAGAGTTCGGTCCGGTCAGCGACGCGGGCCTGACCCTTGCCATCATATCCCTCGGTGCAGGTCTTCAGGATACCGGGCAGGGCGGTGGCCGCCGCAATGTCGGCCTCGGAACGGATGGGCTGATAGTCGGCCGTGCCGATGCCCAGCTTGCGCAGGAAGTCCTTCTCGCGGAACCGGTGCTGGGCGAAGTGGATGGGCTTCACGCCCGGCCGCACCGGCTTCAGCTTCTCGCATTCCAGGACGGCGCCCTCGGGCACGTTCTCGAATTCGTAGGTGACGACATCGACTTGGGCCGCGAAGCGGGCGAGGGCCTCGGCGTCGTCATAGGCCCCGCGGACATGGCCGGCGCAGACCTGGGCGGCCACCGGATGGTCTTCAGGGGCGTAGACGATGCAGGGGTAGCCCAGGCGCGCGGCGGCCAGGGCGGTCATGCGGCCCAACTGGCCGCCGCCCAGGATGCCGATGGTCGATCCCGGCGGCAGAGGTCGGAGGGCCGGCATCAGCGGTGGGCCGGGGCGTCGTCGGTCGGGATCTTGGCAACGGCCAGCGACTGCCGTGTCCGCCAGGCTTCCAACGCCGCCATGATCTTGGCGTCGCCAAGACCCACGATGGAGGCCGCCAGAAGGGCGGCATTGATCGATCCGGCGCGTCCAATGGCCAAGGTGCCGACGGGGATACCAGCCGGCATCTGGACAATGGAAAGAAGACTGTCCTGACCCTTCAGGGCGGCGCTTTCGACCGGAACGCCCAGAACGGGCAGCGGCGTCATGGCAGCGGTCATGCCCGGAAGGTGGGCCGCACCGCCGGCGCCGGCGATGATGACCTTCAGGCCGCGCCCTTTTGCGCCCGAGGCATAGTCCATCATGCGCTTGGGTGTCCGGTGCGCGGAAATGATGCGCGCCTCGAAGGGGACGCCGAGCGCTTCCAGAGTCTCCGCGGCGTGGCGCATGGTCGACCAGTCGGACTGGCTGCCCATGATGACGCCGACCACCGGCTTGGCGGCCGGGCGCTTGCTGGTTTTCTTGGCCATGACTCTTCTCAGGCGATGATATCGGGAATGAGCTGGCTTTCCAGCCGCAGGATCTGGTCCTTCAGACCGAGCTTGCGCTTCTTGAGCCGCTGCAGCTGGAGCTGGTCGAACGGCGGCTTTTCGATCAGACGATCGATCACCTCGTCGAGGTCGCGATGCTCGCTCTTCAGGCCCTCAAGCTTGGCCTTGATGGTCTGGGCGTCCGGCGGATCCGACGAACTCAGGTCATTCATGCGGGCGCACTCGTCCAGGCAGGCTAGCCACGTCGCTCCCGGCCGTGTACCCCGGAGCTCGCCCAAAGGGAAGCACGCAAAAGCCAACCAATCGTGTCGGACTTTCTCCCCCACCCGTTCTGGAACTTCTCGCTCGAACTCTATGCCGGCGAGGGCGTGGCGGAGGCCTGCCTCGACCTGCAGGAGCGGCGCGGCTGCGACGTCAACATCCTGCTGTTCTGCTGCTGGCTCGGAGCCTCGGGCCGGCCGACCCTGACCGCCGAGCGGCTGCGTGCCATCCTGGCCGCGAGCGAGGCGTGGCAGTCGGACGTCGTGAAGCCGCTGCGCGAGATGCGCCGGCGGCTCAAGGACAAGGTGTGGCCTGGCGCTCTGCCCGAGACGGTCGATGCGGTCCGTCGCCGGGTCGCCGATGCCGAACTGGCGGCCGAGCACGCCGAGCAGCTTGCGCTCGTGAGCCTGCACGCGCCGCCTCCCGACCGCGACAGGCCGCCGGAAAAGCGGCTGCGTGCCGCGGTGGGCAATCTGGGTGTCTACGCCGTGTGCCTGGGTGTCGTTCCGGACGACAAGGACCGCAAGGCCGTCGCGACCCTCATGCGCGAGACTTTTCCCGCGCTCGCCCCGCCGGAAGTCGCGGAGGCCGTTGGCCTGGCCGCCTGATCGCTCACACCGGCAACCCGCCTGAGCGTGCTTGTTTCAAGATTATGCACAATCTGTAACGGCCGATTGATGAACGGGTTGAATTGGCGTGACTCCACCCAATGTCAGAGTCAGACTTCCATCGTCCCGCTAACAAACTCGGAGGTATCCGACTATGAGCACCGTGGACCACATTGAAGCTCTCAAGAACAAGCACGCGACCCTCGAGCAGGCGATTCATCGAGAGACGACGAGGCCGCATCCCGACGACGATGCGCTGTGCAGCCTCAAGAAGCGCAAGCTCATGATCAAGGACCAGATCGTCCGATTGAGCGAGCCGACCTCGCACTAGCCATCCAACCCTCAGGTGAGGCCCGCCCAGCGGGCCAGCGCCACGGCGCCGACGCCACCAAACAAGCCGGGGGTGAATCCTCCGACTTTTCGGGTGAGCAGTGCCGCTACGGCTGCGCCGACGATGAAGGCGCCGCCCGCCTGAACGAGCGGTACGATCGCGGCTGACACCAGCACGGCGCCGGGCGCGTGGTCGAGCAGGGCGTTCACGAAGCGATGGCGGCCGAGCCAGCGCATGGCGATGAAGCCGCCGCCCTTCGCGGCCATTGCCGCGAGCGCCATCACGAAGATCGCGACGAGATTTTCAGGATTGGCGGACATCGGTCTTCCTGAGATCACGCAGTGCGCCGAAGAGGCCGCCGGCCAGGCCGCCGACCACGATGTACCAGTTGCCGCCGATTCCCCATTTGGCCGCGAGGGCGGCGGCGATGGCAACGACCCAGGGCGCGACGTCGCGCTTGCCGCGGAACAGGATGGTGGCCACCACGACGAACACCGCCACGCCGACGAAATCGAGGCCGAGGCGTCGCGCCGTGGCGGGATCGGAGAGCAGGCCGCCTGCCGCAAGGTGCCCCGCCAAAGTCGAACCCGACCAGATGCAGGCCATGACGAAGCCGCCGCCCAGGAACTTGCCGAGATCGCCGTGGCCGCGGCGATACTCCGCGATGTTGACCGCCCAGTTCTGGTCGACCGTCACGTACCAGACCGGCGGCTGCAGCCACCACGGCAGGTGCGGGAGGTGTGGCTGCAGCGCCGCGCCCATCACGAAGTAGCGCAGGTTGGCCACGAACACCGACACGGCCAGCGCCATGAGAGGCAGCGGCTGGGCCCAGATGTCGAGCGCCACCATCTGGCTGGTGCCGGCCATGACGGTGAAGCTCATCAGCGTCGTCTCGAAGGCGCTCAGGCCCTTCTGCGCGGCGGCGACGCCGAAGCCGATGCCGAAGGGAAGGGAAGCGAGGCCGGGCAGGATCATGCGCAGGGCGCCGGCCTGGAAACTGCGCCACGTCACGCGCGCGGAAGGGGACACGGAAGTTACCGGATGAGGAAGGGGCGGGCACTCTATGGGACGCGCCGCGACGCCGGAACCGAGTTTAGCTCAGCCGCGCATTAGGCGGGTCAGTTCAGCTTGTGCAGGTTGACCGACCAGCGGACGGGCGCGCCGTAAGCATTGCGCGACTGGCCGCTGCAGATCGCCACGTTGTCGGCGCCGCGCTGGCAGACGAGCTGGTCAGCGAACCAGCGCGAGCCGTCGTTGCAGGTCGAGTCGGCGTCGCGCAGGCGCAGGACCGCGCCCTCGAACCGCGCCTGGGCGCGCGTGCGGCAGGCGGTGCGACCCCGACGCCATTCGAGCTGGCCCGCACCGCTCGCGTCGAAACAGTAGGACGAGACGCCCGGCTGCATCTGCGCCGTCTCGTGGCGGAACGGGTCGGTGCGCCAGCAGCCCTGCATGAAGGAATAGTCGTTGGTCGGTGCGCTGGGCAGGCGCAGGCGATCGTCGGCCGGGTTCCGGGGTTGCGGCGCCGGCGCAGGTGCGGGCGCGGGTTTCGGCGGCGCGACCTTCGGCGGGGCAGGGGCGGGTTTCGGCGGCGCGACCGCGACCTGGGGCGGCTTCGGCGGTTCGGGCGGTTTGCAGTCGGCGATCCGCCGCTTCAGCTCCGCCTCGGCCAGAGCCAGCTCGACTTTCAGCACGCGCTCGCGCGACTGCTCGGCAGAAAAGGAAGCCTTTAGCGCCGGCAACGGGTCGGGCGGAGCTTCCGGCGCCGGCGGCGCAGGCGGGCCCTCGCGCGTGGCGATCGCCACGTCGGGCGGGACGGGGAGCAGGCCGCGCAGGGCCCACGCACCCGCCAGCAGCAGCAGCAGGAGCGGCAGGGCGGCGGCAAGCGTGCGCCACCAGGGAATG
>CAIYWM010000454.1 GCA_903929895.1 uncultured Alphaproteobacteria bacterium | reverse complement strand
GTCGAACCGACGACGGGCGGCTGCTTCATGTGACTTTCACGCTTCGCGACAATGGCAGATTGATCAGGGTGATTTCGGCGCGAGCGATGCATCGCAAGGAACGGGTACGCTATGAGCAAGACAGCTAAGTCGATCCCGAAGTTTCGCACCGAAGCCGAGGAACGCCGCTTCTGGGAAGCGCACGATTCCAGTGACCTCGTCGACTGGAGCAAAGCAGAGCGCGTTCGCCTGCCGAATCTCAAGCCCTCGACGACGTCGATCTCCCTGCGATTGCCAGTGACGCTTCTCGATCAGATCAAAGTGGCCGCTAACAAGCGCGATGTGCCCTATCAATCCTTGATCAAGACGTGGCTTGCGGAAAAGACGGTAAAGGGCTGACGGTTTACTGAGGCGCGATCCGCACGCCGTCGAGGGCCGACATTTCTTCCGCTGTCGGCGGCTGCCAGATCGTTTCGATGAAGTCGAACATCGGGCGCGTCACCTTCATGCGGAAGGTCTCGCCCTGCTGCTCGTTGCGCCGCTCGACGCGACGCCAGCGCTCGGTGGCATCGATATCGAGGAAATGCAGGCGCACCCCGACCCCGGCCGCGGCAGCCCGTTCGGCGACGCGACGACGTTGGTCGGCCCGCTGAAGGCCGAGATCGAGGATCGAGGGGGCGCCGGTGCGGGCAAGATCGAGCGCGGTTGCCAGGATCTGACGCTCGCAGCGCAGCACACGCTCCTCGATCCATGGCCAGCTCATTTGCGGCGGTGTGTCGGTCGCAAACAGCGTCACCATCCAATCGTCGATCGACAGGTGCAGCGCGCCCAGCCGGTGGCGCAGCTCGTTGGCGTAGGTGGTCTTTCCGGCGCCGGTCGAGCCGCAGATGAGATGGATCACGACAGGTCTCCGGGCTGGCCGGCGGTGAGCCGGCCCAGCAGGTCGGCCAGGGTGGCGATCTCCGTCGTGGTCCAACGGTCGCGGAACAGGTCGGCGGCCATGCGCTCCAGCGTCGCCCGGGCGTCGCCGACCAGCCGCCGGCCTGCCTCGGTCAGGACGACATAGGAGAGGCGGGCATCGCGCGGATCGGCTTCGCGGCCGACGCAGCCCAGCTTCTCCAGCGGGCTGGTCATGCGGGTCACTGTCGAGGGGCTGACATGCAGTCGCTTGGCAAGGTCGATGCGACTGAGCCGCTTCAGGGGTGCCCGTTCGAGGTGCATCAGCAGCAGCACCTCCTTGAGGGCAAGCCCGTGCACGGAGCCGAGCTCGCCGGCGAAACGCTCTTCGAGGCGCGCGGTGGCGCGAAGCAGGTTGAGGGTGGCGGAGAAGGAAGGGCTGGTCATCGGCGCGATATAGGCCGATATGTTTCCGTATGCAAGTATATAGGAAATAGTTCGTTCGTTTCGCGTCAGCGCCTCACGAGGCAGAAGTAGCCACTGAGTCCGAGGGCGAGCGCCAGGGCCGCGTAAAGCGGCGCCTGCGGGACGGTCAGGAACAGCCACGGCGCGGTGAGGGGGCCGACGGCGGCGCCGAAGTCGCGCCAGGTCGAGTAGCTGGCCTGGCTGGAGAGGACGGTGCCGTGGCCGCGCTCGATCACCAGCACCGGGATCAGCGTGTTGAACATGCCGCGGGTCATCACGATCATCAGCGCGCCCAGCAGTTCGTGGTCCGCCGCGATCAGCACGAACCCGCCGACGAGCAGGGCCGCATTCGCCATGGCGATGCGCCGCGCCCCGAATCGGTCGCCGATCCAGCCGCCCAGCGGACCTGTCGTGACCTCGACCAGCCAGCGCAGCGCCAGCAGCATCGCCGTCGCCATCACGGGGGCCACCGAGGTGATCGAGTCCTTCATCAGGAAGGCCAGCGTCAGCAGGAAGACGCCGTCGCCCGCGAAGCCCATGACGAAGCCCCAGACTTCCAGCCGATGGGGAACCGGCAGCTTGAAGCCCTTCTTGCCGACCGGTTCGGGCGGCAGGCGCGGCAGCACGATCGCGGCGCCGAGCGCGATCAGCGTCACCGCGCCGTAGATCAGGAATACCGAATGCGCGCCGAGTTCGAGCACGATCCAGGCGCCGCCGACCAGCGACAGCGCCTGGACGAGGCCGATGGCGGCGCGGCTGGCGCCGACCCGCTTGCCGGCGTTGGCGCGGTCGCTCACGGCATAGGCCAGCGTCGCGAGATTGAGCGAGGCGTAGGAGATGCCCCACAGGATGCGCGCCAGGACCTGCGCCGTCGGATCGTCGACCAGCCCGTAGACGGTGGTCGAGGCGGCCGAGCCCAGCGCGGCGGCGATCATCAGCGCGTGCGGACCGAGGCGCTCGCCGAGATGGGCGACGCCGGAATTGGCGATCAGGCGGATCCAGCGGTTGAGCGACAACAGCACGCCGACCATCGCCAGCGAGAGGCCGAACTCCTCATGGTAGAGCGGCAGCACGGCATAGAGCAGCGTGTCGCCGATCATGCAGACGGCGATCACCAGCCCCGGCAGCGCCATGCCGACCGGCGCGGCGCCGCGGGAGGCCGCCGCGGTCATGCTCTGGTCGTCACTGGGCGCGCAGCACCAGAGCTTCGCGCAGGGCCGCGGCGCAGATCGTCGTGCCGCGCCGGGCGCCGTGCAGCAGCATCGGCGAGCTCAGGAACCCGTGCAGCATGCCGCCGAACTCGACCAGATCGGCCTGCGTGCCTTCCTGCTGCAGGCGCCAGGCATAGGCGCGGCCTTCGTCGCGCAGCGGATCGTAGCCGGCCGTGACGACCAGGGCCGGCGGCAGGCCTGCCAGCGACGCGGCGCGCAGCGGCGAGACGCGCCAGTCGCCGCGGTTCGTCCTGTCGGGCGTGTAGTGGTCGAAGAACCACTCCATGGTGACGGCGTTCAAACCGTAGCCGTCCTCGAAGTGCCGGTAGGATTCGGTGCGGGCCACCGCATCGGTCACCGGATAGGCGAGAAGCTGCATCAGAAGCTTCGGTCCGCCATGGTCGCGCGCCCAGAGGGAGACCGCGGCTGCGAGGTTGCCGCCGGCGCTGTCACCGCCGATGGCGAGGCGTGTCGGGTCGATGCCGACCGAGGCGCCGTTGGCGGCGACCCATTTCAGGGCCGCCACGACATCGTCGAAGGCCCCCGGGAAGCGCGCCTCGGGCGCCAGGCGATAGTCGACATGGAACACCGCGATGCCGGCCTCCAGCGCGAGTTGGGCGCAGAGCACGTCGTGGCTGTCGAGATTGCCGAACACCCAGCCGCCGCCATGCGCGTAGACCAGCGCCGGCAGCTTGGCGTCGGCAGGAGCCGACGCCGGACGATAGAGGCGCACGGCCAGTTCGCCGGCCGGGCCGGGGATGGTG
>CAIYWM010000453.1 GCA_903929895.1 uncultured Alphaproteobacteria bacterium | reverse complement strand
AATTTGCCCGGGGTTTTGCGTGGGGGGTGCTGGATGGCCGGTCTCGACGTCCGGTCCTCGTGAGCATCTCGCTCGCAAGCGCCGTCCAGTCCTCGTCCAGCGACTGCGGCGACACCGGCCGGCCCGCCCGCCGGTACCAGTAGCCGGCGTTTGCTAGATCGCCCTCCTGGCGATGCAGATGGGCGTGCACGCTGTCGCAATCCCGCTCGCCCTCGTGCGCCTGGACGCATTCGTGGGCCCGCGCCCAGTCGCCGCGGCGGGCCCACCACAGGGCCTGCAGGGCGGGGCTGGCGCCGGCGGGCGGCGCGTCGGCCGTGACGCTGGCGGCGAAGGCGGCGAAGGCGTCGAGCGCGGTCATGGCGGCTCCGGCTAGCGGCGCTTCAGGCGGAAGCGCAGCAGGTGGAGGCGGTGCGAGAAGAAGCCCCAGGCGGAGAATTTGAGGTAGCGCTCGTAGCGCCGCGTCTGCTCCTTGCCGACCATCTCGAGCGCTTCGGCCCGCCGGTTCTTGAGATTGGCCGCCCAGATTTCGCAGGTCCGGCCATAGTCGGTGCGGTCGTTGCGGAAGCGCTCGACCTCGAAGATCCCGTTGGCGGCGGCCAGGATCTCCGGCAGGCGCGGCAGTTCCGATTCGGGAAAGATGTCTTCGACCAGGGGACCCATCGGCACTTTGTCGTCGGGATCGCCATAGGCGATGGTCTGCAAGGTCATGCGCGCATCGGGCGCCAGCATGTCGTGGCAGCGCGTGAAGAAGTGGCGGTAGATCGCGGTCTTGGTGGCTGCATCGTCCTTGGGCTTGGTGAAGTGCTCGAACGCACCGACCGAGATGATGGCGCCATAGGGCTCGGCCGGCCGGTGGTCGGCCCAGCTCTCGACGCGGATCTCGACGGGCGGCGAGCCTGCGTCGCGCAGTGCGGCGCGGGCGAGTTCGGCCTGGGCATCGCTCAGGGTCAGGCCGACGCCGCGCTGCAGCGGCGGGGCACCGGGCGCCCGCGTCGCGACCGCCGCGCGCAACATGCCGCCCCAGCCGCAGCCGATGTCGAGCAGGGAGGTCGCGCGGTCGGCGCCGGCGTTGCGCAGATGCCATTCGATCTTGCGGCGCTGGGCATCGGCGAGGGAGGCGGTGTCGTCCTCGTCGCGCCACATCGCCGAGGAGTAGGTCATCGTCTCGTCGAGCCACAGCCGATAGAAATCGTTGCCTACGTCGTAGTGCGAACGGATGGCCTCCGGCGAGGCGCCGGCCGCCTGTGCGTTTTGAGTGGTCATGGGCGCACCATAGGCCATCCGACGACGCAGCGGACCACCCGGTTTTTGCGACATTCCGGTTATTGCATCGGCGGAAAGTTTGTCCCAGAAATACGCGCTGTTCGACGCACGAGGCGGCTGTTTATCGCGCTTTTCGTGCAAGAAAATCGGGAATGGCAGCAGGCAGGATCGCTCCCGCATGACAACGACAACGACGGATTTGCCGCAGGGCGTCGGCCAGAAGGGCCGCTTCTATCTCACGAAGAACATCTGGGTTCCCCAGGAGCCGCTCGAGAACCTCAATCTCAGGCTCTCGGACTGGATCCTGCGGAACATGCCCAGGCTGCCGCTGGCCGGCGAGGAGGCATTGAAGTCGTTTCCGTTCCTGGCCGAGCTCAGGAAGAGCCACGACAAGATCAAGTCCGACCTCGACTACCTGCTCAGCCATCACGAGGAAATCCCCACCCTGCACGAGGTCCATCCGCGCGACCTCTATGTGCCGGGCCGCGCCTGGCGCACCTTCATCCTGAAGATCTACGGCCACGAGATTCCCGAGAACACTGGGGCGGTTCCCGACACGATGGCCGCCATCAACCGGATACCCGGGGTGCACACGGCCCTGTTCAGCATCCTGGCCGGCCGGGCGGAGATCGAGCCGCATCGAGGCTCCGCGGCGGGCGTGGTCCGCTTCCATTATCCGCTGATCGTGCCCAGCGAGCCCGAGAAATGCTGGATCGAGATCGGCGGTCACCATTTCTTCTGGGAAGAAGGCGTGCCGCTGGTGTTCGACGACACGCGCGAGCATTGGGTCAAGAACCAGACCGACGAGACGCGCGTCGTGCTGATCATCGACTTCAACGCCGACATGCCGTTTCCGGTGAACCTCTATACGGGGCTGCGCTACGCGCTCGGCCGCCGCAGCGCCGAGGTGAAGGCGGTCATCGACCGCGCCGCGATCGGCGTGCCGCCGCGCAACGCCGCCTGATCGCCGATCCCGCCGGCTACTCGATCAGCTCGGCCAGCCGCTTGATGATGCGGGTCGGCTTGGCCGTCGCGTGCGCCGGAACGCCGGCGTCGAACGGGTCGTACCAGATGCCGGCCATGCCCAGTGCCTGCGGCGCCACCACTTCCCATTCGTAGTTGTCGCCGACCATCCAGGCGTCTTCCGCAGCCACACCCAGCCGCTCCAGCGCGTGGCGGTAGACCGCAAGCTCGGGTTTGCCCTGGCCGAATTCGCCCTCGATCTGGATGTGATGGAAGCGATGGGCGAGCTCGAACCGCTCGATCTTGGCGCGCTGGGTCTCGCCCGCGCCGTTGGTCACGAGCGCCAGCCGGACGCCGGCATCGCGCAGCGCATCGACCGTGGCGTGGGCATCGGGATAGAGCCGGTATTCCTTGCGCCGCAGTTCGGTGAAGGAATCGGCGATGCGGTCGGCCAGCGCGTCGTCGGGGCGTCCCAGTCTGGCAAGGCCGCGGCGGACCGACAGGCGGCGGGCGCCCGGGATATCGAGCCGCCACTTGGCGGCCTCGGCGCGGTCGTTCCAGAAGGCGCGCGCCTCCTCCATGACGGCCGTCCGCACGCGCGCGATGGCCGCCTCGTCATGAGCGTCGAGATGGGCGGAAAAGACATGGAGCAGGCGGGTCCACGCCTCCTCCGGTTGCGCGTAGGCACGGATCAGCGTGTCGTCCATGTCGAACAGGATGGCGCGGGGAAGCCCTGCCTTGGGAAGATCGACCATGTCAGTTCGTCGGCTGGCCGGCGAAGGTCGTGGGGGCGGGGCTGACGACCACGCCGCGGTCTCCCTGGATCTCGATCACGGCGAGCGCCCGCTCGGAGCGGCCGTCGGGCAGGAAGCGGAAGATGCCGTCGACGCCGGACCATCCGTTGGGATTGGCGATCGCCTCGGCCGAGAAGTCGCCGCCCGGCTTCAGCCGCCCGAGCTGGGCGGCAAGCCCCACGCCGTCATAGGCGAGCGTCGCCAGCCGGTGCGGCGGCCGGCCGTAGGTCGAAACGAACCGGCGCTCGAAGTCGGCGCGCCTTGCCGGATCGGGCGCGGCGTACCAGGCGCCGCGCAGCATGGTCTCCGAGCCGACGCCGGGGAAATCCCACACGCCCGTGCCGATGAGCTGGATGGCGCGGCCGTCGAGGCCGTTGGTGGCGAGCGAGGCGAGCGCCGTCGACAGGAGGGGCGGCGCCACCGGCACGAGAACGGCGACCTTGCCGCTTTCCCCCTCGGTCCGGGCCGAGGCGGCGAGCAGCCGGGCCTGGGCCGGGATGTCGGCGCCGTTGGGGTCGAAGAATTCGCGGCCGACCACGGTGCCGCCGCGTCGCGTGACATAGGTATCGAGTGTGCTCGACATCTGCTGGCCGTAGGTCGTCTGCGGCGCGAAGGTCGCGAACCGGCGGATGCCCGCCTCGAAGGCATGGTCGACCACGCGCCGGACCTGGGGCGGCGCCGCGATGCCCATGATCCAGACGCCGCGCTGCGCCACCTGCTCGTCGTTGGAGAAGGCGACCACGTTCATGCCGCCCTGGCTGACCAGGGGCACCAGCGCCGAGGCCGAGGTCCCGTAGAGCGGTCCCAGGACGAGGGCCGCCCCGTCGAGACGGGCCTTGCGATAGGCCTCGATGGCGGTGTCGGCGCTCTCGCCGCTGTCATAGGCCGAAAGGGCGATGTCCTTGGAGCCGGTGTCGAACAGCGCCATTTCGGCAGCCTGCTGCATGGCCTGCCCGATCGGCGCGGCGCGACCGCTGAGCGGCAGCAGCAAGGCGATGCGCGCCTTGCCGGACGCGGTCAGCGGCGATCCGGCCTTGGGCGTGACAGTCACCGCCTGCGCCGTCCTCGTGCTAGGCTTGGGCGGCTCGCTGCAGGCGCCCACCAGGAGGGCGGCAGTGGCAAGCGCAATGAATGACCTACGCATCGGCGCGTACTCCGGCGATCGGAAACAGATGGACTTGGACGAACGACCCCAAGCTACCGACGGGCAGCCCCCGCGTAAACCGCCGCTCGCTCCGGGGCTGCATATTGTTGCCACACCGATCGGCAACATGCGCGACATCACGCTGCGCGCACTCGACGTGCTGCAAGCGGCCGACCTGATCGCCTGCGAGGACACCCGCGTGTTCGCCAAACTCGCGACCCATTATGGCATTTCCGCCCCGACCGTGTCCTACAGCGACGCGACGCAGGACAAGTCCGAGCCGCGTCTCCTGCGGGCGCTGGACGCCGGCAAGAGCGTCGCCCTGGTTTCGGATGCCGGCATGCCGCTGATCTCCGATCCGGGCTACCGGCTGGTTCGGGCGGCGGTCGAGGCCGGCCATCCGGTCACCTCGGCGCCGGGTCCCTCGGCCGTTCCGATGGCCCTCGCTTTGTCGGGGCTGCCGACCGACCGCTTCTTCTTCGCGGGCTTCCTGCCGGCCAAGGCGACGGAGCGGCGGCGGGCCATCGGCGAGGTGGCGTCCATTCCGTCGACGCTCGTGTTCTTCGAGGCGCCCCATCGCCTGCCTGAGTCGCTGGCCGATCTGGTGGACCTGCTGGGCGATCGCCCGGCGGCCGTGGCGCGCGAGCTCACCAAGCTGTTCGAGGAGGTTCGACGCGCCCCGCTCGGCGCGCTGGCCGCGCACTATGCCACCCATCCCGATGTGAAGGGCGAGATCGTGATCGTGATCGGTGCGCCCTCCGCCGATACCGAGCGCAGCGCCGGCACCGTCGACGATGCGTTGCGGGAGGCGATGACGGGAGCATCGGTGAAGGATGCCGCGGCCGAGGTGGCGGCGCGCTACGGGCTGAAGCGGCGCGACGTCTATGCCCGCGCCCTCGAACTGAAGCGCGGCGCGCCGTGACGACCACGTCCCGCCAGAAAGCCTACCGCATGGGCCATGCCGCCGAATGGCGAGCGGTGTGGCGGCTGCGGCTCGGCGGCTACACGATCCTCGGGCGGCGCTACAAGACGCGGCTCGGCGAGATCGACATCGTGGCCCGTCGCGGCAACGTGCTGGCCTTCGTCGAGGTCAAGGCCCGCGGCGATTTCGTCAAGGCGGCCGACGCGCTGGGGAATCGGCAGTTCGGCCGCGTGTCGCGCGCCGCCAGCCTGTTCATCGCCCATCATCCGCGCTATGCCGCCTGCTCGGTGCGCTTCGATGCGGTGCTGGTTGGCGGCGTGTGGCCGCGCCACCTGCCCGACGTCTGGCAAGCGCCGGAGTGATTCGTGACGGATGATCTGACGAATGACCTGGGGCGGCTGAAGGATCTTTGTGCCGGCGACGGCGAGCGCATCGATCTGCTCGAGGCGGGGTTCCTGCTGAGCGTCCTCGGCGGCGGCGCGCCGACGGAACTTGCGCCCTTCCGCCAGCATGTGACGGCAATGACCGACGACCTCGCGGACCTGGTGCACCGCCGCGGTGCGACGCCGGAAGCGCTGTCCGAGGTGATCGCACGGTCCTACGCCTATCGGGGCGACAGCGAGACCTACGACGATCTGCAGAACGCCGACCTGGTGCGCGTCATCGAGCGCCGCAAGGGTCTGCCCGTCGCGTTGTCGATCCTCTACCTGCATGTCGCCCGCGCCCAAGGCTGGCAGGCCGAGGGCTTGGCGTTCCCGGGTCATTTCCTGATCCGCATCGGCATCGACGGCGCTCGCCATGTCGTCGATCCGTTCCATGAAGGCGCCGTGCGCGAGGCTGCGGATCTGCGCAGGCTGCTGCGGCAGGTCCTGGGCCCGGACGCCGAACTCGCGCCGGCGCATTTCGATCCCGTCCCCGACCGCGACGTGCTGCTGCGGCTCGAGAACAACGTGCGGCTGCGCCTCGCCAAACGCGAGGATTGGCCTGGCACGGCGCGCTCGCTCGACCGCATGCTGGCGATTGCGCCGGACCGGATCGAGCTGTTGTTCGAAGCCGCCCGGCTCAACGCCCGCCTCGACAAGCGACGGGCGGCGATCGCCGCCTATGAACGCATCCTCGAACTCGACGTCGATGCCGACCTCCGCCGGCAGGCCTCGGCCCTGTTGCAGGAACTGCGCCGCGGCCTTAACTGAAACCAGACGACCTCAGCCCCGCCAGCCAGGATTCCACCATGAAGCTCAACGTCGCCATCCAGATGGACCATGTCTCGACGATCGACATCGACGGCGATTCGACCTTCGTGCTCGGCTTGGAAGCCGAGAAGCGCGGCTACGCGGTCTGGCACTATACGCCGGCCGACCTGATCTTCCGCGACCGCAAGGTGATGGCCCGCGCGCAGCCGATGAAACTGCGCCGCGAGAAGGGCAATCATTTCACGCTTGGCGTGCCCGAGATGATCGATCTGTCGACCATCGATGTCGTGCTGCTGCGCCAGGACCCGCCGTTCGACATGTCGTACATCACCACGACGCACCTGCTCGAGCATATCCATCCGAAGACGCTGGTGGTCAACGATCCGGCCAGCGTGCGCAACGCGCCGGAGAAGCTGTTCGTCACGCATTTCGACAATGTGATGCCGCCCACGCTGATCACCGCCGATGCGCGCGCGCTGCGCGAGTTCCGCGACGAGCATCAGGACATCATCCTGAAGCCGCTGTTCGGCAACGGCGGCGCCGGCGTCTTCCGCGTTCGCCCCGACGACGAGAATTTCGCGTCGCTGCTTGAGATGTTTTCCCAGCGCAGCCGCGAGCCGGTGATCGCCCAGCGCTACCTTCCCGAGGTGCGCAAGGGCGACAAGCGCATCATCCTGATCGACGGCAAGGCGGTCGGCGCGATCGACCGCGTGCCCGCGGCCGGCGAGGCGCGCTCCAACATGCATGTCGGCGGCAAGGCCGTGAAGGCTTCGCTTACGAAGCGCGACATCGAGCTGTGCGAGACGATCGGGCCGGAACTGGCGAAGCGCGGCCTGATCTTCGTCGGCATCGACGTGATCGGCGACTATCTCACCGAGATCAACGTCACCTCGCCGACCGGTTTGCAGCAGATCAATCGCTTCGACGGTGTGTCGCTGGAAGCGCAGATCTGGGACCGGATCGAGGTCCGCTACCAGGAAACCCGCGGGAGAAAGTCATGATCCGGCGTGCTTTTCTTGCCCTCTCGATGACCGTTCCGGCAGGCGCTGTGCTCGCACAGTCGTCCAGCTCGGACCTGCTCGGCCAGAAGCAGATCGTCCAGGCCGTGATGGAGGGCGATGAGGAGAAGGTACGTCAGGCCCTGCTGAAGCAGGAGAGCCCGAACCAGACCGCCAACAACGGTCAGCCGCTGCTGATCGTGGCGGTCCGTGCCGGGCATATCGCGGTGGTCGAGACCCTCCTGAAGGGCGGCGCGCGGGTCGATGCCGTCGATCCCGAAGGCTACTCGGCACTCATGCGCGCCACCGAGAAGGGTGACGTCGACATCGCCGAGGCCCTGCTGCGCCGGAACGCCAGCACGCGCGTGCAGAATCGCCAGGGACAGACGGCGCTGATGATCGCCTCGGGGCGTGGCTACGCCGAGATCGTGCGGCTTCTCCTCGAGAAGAAGGCCGAGCCCAACTCGCGCGACTTCACCGGCCGCACCGCGCTGGGCTACGCGAGGCAGAACAACCGCGGATCCATCGAGACGATGCTGCGCAAGGCCGGCGGCCAGGAATGACGCCGGCCGGGGCGGCCCCGATCCGGGTGACCGGTTCGCTGGCGATCGACCCTGACGAGATCCAGGAAAGCTTCGTGCGCGCCGCCGGCCCCGGCGGCCAGCACGTCAACACGACATCGACGGCGGTGCAGCTTCGTTTCGACGTCCGCCGTTCGCCGTCGCTGCCCGACGATGTGCGGCAGCGGCTGGAACGTCTGGCGGGCCGGCGCCTCACACGCGACGGCGTGCTGGTGCTGGTGGCCCAGGGCCAACGTAGCCAGTTGCGCAACCGCGAGGAGGCGCTCGCCCGCCTGATCGAGCTGATTCGCGAGGCGACCCACAAGCCGGTGCCGCGCGTGAAGACCAAGGTGAGCCGCGCGGCCAAGCGCCGCCGGGTCGACGACAAGAAGCGTCACGGCACTGTCAAATCCCTGCGGAAGGCCCGGTCATCTGACGACTGACGGCACGGGGAAGGTTGGGGTACTGTCCTGCCAAACCAGATGAGGTGCCGCGTGGCAGACGTTCGCAAGGAAACAGACAGCCTGGGTGAGGTGAGCGTTCCGGCCGACAAGCTCTGGGGCGCGCAGACACAGCGGTCGCTCGAGCATTTCAGCATCGGCAAGGACCTGATGCCGCGCGAGATGATCACCGCCTATGCGACCCTGAAAAAGGCCTGCGCCAACGCCAACCATGCCGGCAAGCGACTCGACGACACGGCGCACAAGCTGATCCTCGAGACCTGCGACGAGATCCTCGCCGGCCAGCACCATGACATGTTCCCGCTGCACGTCTGGATGACCGGCAGCGGCACGCAGTTCAACATGAACGTGAACGAGGTGATCTCGAACCGCTGCTGCCAGCTCGCCGGCACGCCGCTCGGCTCCAAGAAGCCGGTGCATCCCAACGACCACGTCAACATGTCGCAATCGTCCAACGATTCGTTCCCGTCGGTCATGTACATCGCCGCCGCGGTCAACACGAAGGAGCGGCTGCTGCCGTCGCTGAAGGCGCTGCACGACGCGATCGACGCCAAGGCGAAGGAATGGAAGGACATCGTCAAGATCGGCCGCACCCACATGCAGGATGCGACGCCGATCACGCTCGGCCAGGAATGGTCGGGCTATGCCGGCATGCTGGCCGACAATATCGAGAGGATCGAAGATGCGCTGAAGGGCGTCTATCGCCTGGCGCTGGGCGGCACGGCGGTCGGCACCGGCATCAACGCGGCCCCCGGCTTTGCCGAGGCGGCGGCGGCGGAGATCACCAAGCTGACGAGCCTGCCGTTCGTGACGGCGCCCAACAAGTTCACCGTGCAGGGCGCGCACGACGCGCTGGTCCAGCTCTCGGGCGCGTTCCGTACGCTCGCGGTCTCGCTCTACAAGATCGGCAACGACATCCGGCTGATGTCCTGCGGCCCGCGCGCCGGCTTCGCAGAACTGCACATCCCGGAGAACGAGCCCGGTTCCTCGATCATGCCGGGCAAGGTCAACCCGACCCAGGCCGAGGCGCTGACCATGATCGCGGTGCAGGTCATGGCCAACGACGTGGCGGTGGGCTTCGGCGGCGCCAGCGGTTACCTCGAGATGAACGTCTACAAGCCGCTGATGATCTACAACGTCGCGCATTCGATCACGCTGATGACCGACGGCTGTGCCAACTTCCGCAAGTTCCTGGTCGAGGGCACCCAGCCCAACCTCAAGAAGATCAAGGAGTATGTCGATCGCTCGCTGATGCTGGTGACGGCGCTGGCGCCGGTGATCGGCTACGACAAGGCCTCCAAGATAGCCCACTACGCGATCGACCACGACCTCACGCTCAAGGAGGCGGCGCTGAAGCTGGAGTATGTGACCGAGGCCGAGTTCGACAAGGTCGTCGATCCGTCGAAGATGGTTCACCCTTACGTCGCGACGGAGTAGTCGCAGGTAAGACGAGGGCACTTCCCCTTTGCGGGCTCCGCAAAGGGGAAGAGTTTGAGTGCTCCAGGGGCTAGCGCTCGTAGCGCCACTGCCGCTCGGTGAGAAAGCGAGAGGCGATCAGACCCATCGCCATGCCGCCGACCGCGAAGCCACAGGTGGCGGCGGCCTCGACCGCCGACAGCGCCTTGCCCTGGTTCAGGAACACGATCGTCTGGAAGGCGAACAGGCCGGGCGTCATCATGATGATGCTGGGCACCGTCAGCGCGATGCGCGGCGCGTGCAGGCGACGGCGCACCAGCGAGGCGCCCAGCCCGACCGCCAGCGCGCCGAAGAATGTCGCCTGTGGCAGGGCAAGACCGAGATCGTGCAGGCCGAGCCGCACCTCGTTGCCGACCATCGACAGCAGCGCCACCGCGAGAACCGTGCGATGCGGGTTGTTGAACAGGATGCCGTAGCCATAGCCGCCGGCGAAGCAGGCGAGCGCCCGCCACAGCACGGTGAGCGGCTCGATCGCGCCGGGCGGCGGCGCGGCCGGCGCTGGCGCGAGGCCGGCCAGCATCGCCACCACCGACATGCCGCAGGCGGCGCTCAACGTCAGCAGCACGCCGTAGAACAGGCGCGTCATGCCGGCACTGGTCTGGTGCTGCGTCAGGTCGAGAAGCGCGGCGACGAGGGGAAAGCCCGGCACCAGGAACAGCACCGCCGAGATGAAGCCGATCGCGTGGGCGAAGGCGAAGGTATGCACCCCGAAGCCCATCACGATCAGACAGTAGAGGCCGGATGCCAGCACGGCGCACAGCGCGGTCATGGCGAACTGGTTGAAGCCCTGGCGCGACAGCAGGGTCCGGGCCGCCTGGCCGATACCGCCGCTGACCGCCGCCGCACCCGTCGCCAGCAGGTCGCCACCGTTGAGGTAGGAGAAGGCCGTCGAGGCGACCGCCATCGACAGCGCGACCGGCAGCAGCCCGTGCAGCGGGGGCGCCTTCTCGATCCCGTCGAGCTCGGCTTTCAGCGTCGCCGTGTCGAGGCCGGGAGCGGCGCGGAGCGACAGCGATTCCAGGGCGGCGATCCTCGAGGCATCGACGCCGGGCGGACCGATCTCGCGGGCCAGCGTCGTGGCCTCACCTCCGGTCCACGCCGTTGCGGTCAGGCCGACGGTCGACAGCTCGACCTCGACCTGCTCGATGCCGAGCGCATGGGCCAGGCGACGCATGGCATCGCGCACCCGGAAGGCGGTGTCGCCGGCGCGCAGCATCAGCGCGCCGAACCGCAGCAGGACGTCGAGGGTCTCGGGGAGCGGCGTGCGTGGCTCGGTCATCAGACCGTGTGGAGGCCCAGCACTTCGGCGGTGTCCTTGCGCACGCGCTCGACCAGCGCGGCGTCGGTCTTCAGGTCCTGGCCGTAGGAGGGGATCATCTCCTTCAGCTTGGGCACCCAGTGGCCGACCAGCTCCTTGTGGAAGCAGGTCTCGAGCATGTGGACCATGATCCAGACGGCGGTCGAGGCGCCGGGCGAGGCGCCCAGCAGGGCCACGATCGTGGAGTCGGCCGAGTGCACGATCTCGGTACCGAACTCGAGCTTGCCGGTGCGCGCCACGTCCTTCCGGATGATCTGGACGCGCTGGCCGGCGACGTCGAACTCCCAGTCCTTCTCGTCGACGCCGGGATAGAACTCGCGCAGCGCGTCGAAACGGTGCGACTTGGTCTGCAGCACCTGGCCGATCAGATATGCTTCCAGGGGGAGGTTGTCGCGCGCCACGGCCAGCAGCTGCAGGAGATTGTCCGGCCGCAGCGACAGCGGCAGGTCGAACATCGAGCCGTGCTTCAGGAACTTGGTCGAGAAGCCGGCAAAGGGTCCGAACAGCAGCCAGCGCTTGCCGTCGACGTAGCGCGTGTCGAGGTGGGGTACCGACATCGGCGGCGATCCGCTGGCCGCCATGCCGTAGACCTTGGCCATGTGACGGGTGGCGATCTCCTGCTGGCCCGAACGCAGCCAGATGCCGCTCACCGGGAAGCCGGCAAAGCCGTCGGCTTCGGGGATGCCGGATTTCTGCAGCAGGGTGAGCGCCGCGCCGCCGGCGCCGAGGAAGACGTAGCGCGCGCCGATCGTCTTCTTGGCGTGGGTCTTCTCGTCCTTCACCTCGAGCGTCCAGCCGTTATCGGCGCGGCGCTGGAGGCCGGTGACCGCCTGCGAGAATTCGATCGAGAAGCCGTCCTGACGGCGGAGGTAGTTCAGCAGGTTGGTGGTCAGCGCGCCGTAGTTCACGTCGGAGCCCGTGACCATGCGCGTGGCGGCGACCGGCTGGCCAGGATCGCGGCCTTCCATGATCAGCGGCGCCCATTCGGCGATCTGCTTGTGATCCTCGGAATACTACATGCCGCGGTAGCAGTGATGCGCGCTCATCGCCGCATGGCGCTTCTTCAGGAAGGCCTGGCGGTCGGCGCCGATCACGAAGCTCATGTGCGGCACGGGATGGATGAAGGAGTCGGCCCGCTCGATCGCGCCCTTCCGGAGGAGGTACGACCAGAACTGCCGCGACATGTCGAACTCGACATTGACCTCCAGCGCCCGGGAGATGTCGACGCTGCCGTCGGCGCGCTGCGGCGTGTAGTTCAGCTCGCAGTTGGCGGCGTGACCCGTGCCCGCGTTGTTCCACGGGTCCGAGCTTTCCTGCGCCTCGCCTTCCAGCCGCTCGAGGATCTTGATCTTGAGATGAGGCTGCAGCTCCTTGAGGAAGGTGGCCAGCGTCATGCTCATGATGCCGGCGCCGACCAGGACGACGTCGAAGTCGCCGGAATGATTGTCTGCCATGGAACTCTCCTAACGGCGTTCTTCGGGGGTGGCGCGCTTGAACGGCACCGGCGCGTCCTTGCCCAGCACGACGTAGAGGCGGCGCCACGGCTGGTCGTCGACCAGCCTCCAGGTGTGTCCGCCGCCGGTCGTGTCCTCGGCCAGCAGGATGTCGCCGGGTGCGAGGACGAAGTGCTGGCCGCCACGGGTGCTGAAATCCAGTGTACCGCTCAGGGTGACGACGAGCTGGCGCACCGGCGCGGTGTGCCAGGCATAGGTGCCGCCGGGCTGGGTCTCCTGCAGCGAGGCGCTGGTGACCTCGATCTTGCCGCTGAGCAGGTCGCCATGCGCGCCCGGCTTCAGGTCGATCCAGCCTTCCTCGACGTGCGAGTTCTGGTCTTCGCCCGTCCAAATCCGCACGCACCGAATCATGCTACCGCCTTGAGTTTGCAGTGTTTGGTCAAACTAGTACGCGGCCCTTCGACTGGCAACAAAACGGTCGATGCATTGAGGCAGACCAAACGATACGGTCCCGAAAGCCGACGATCCGGGGGACGATTACAGTATGACGACGCTTTTGGTGAAGAACGCGCTCGTCGTCACGATGGACGACCAGCGCCGCGAGCTCGCCGACGGCGGGCTCTATGCGGTCGACGGCGTCATCCGGAGCGTCGGGCCCAGCGCGTCTCTGCCCAGCTCCGCCGACACGGTCATGGATCTCGCCGGTCATATCGTCCTGCCGGGATTGATCAACGCCCATCATCACCTCGACCAGACCCTGACGCGCGCCCTGCCGGCGGCGCAGAACAACAATCTCTTCCGTTGGCTACAGGCTCATTACCTCCTGTGGGCGGCGCGCACGCCGGAGGCCAGCCGTACCGCCACGCTCGTGGGCTGCGCCGAGCTCGCGCTGTCGGGCTGCACGACGGTGTTCGATCACGCCTATGTCTTCCGCAACGGCTGCGCGGTCGACGACCAGATCGCGGCGGCGAAGGAGATCGGCATCCGCTTCGCCGTCTCGCGCGGCTCCATGTCGCTCGGCCAGTCGAAGGGCGGCCTGCCGCCGGATTCCTGCGTCGAGGACGAGGACGAGATCCTGAAGGATTGCGAGAGAGTGATCGGCCGCTATCACGATGCAAGGCCGGGTTCGATGACGCAGATCGTGCTGGCGCCGTGTTCGCCCTTCTCCGTGACACCGGAACTGCTGCGTCAGTCGGCAACGATGGGACGGCGCGAGGGCGTCCGCTTGCACACGCATCTCTGCGAGACGCTCGACGAGGAGCGCTACACGCTGCAGCGCTGGGGCATGCGGCCGGTCGAATACATGCGCTCCGTCGACTGGGCCGGCGACGATGTCTGGTATGCCCATGCCATCCACGTCAACGATGCCGAGATCCTCGAGTTCGCCCGCGCGGGCATCGGCGCCTGCCACTGCCCGTGCTCGAACATGCGGCTCGCCTCGGGCATTGCGCCGGTGATGAAGTATCGCCGCGCCGGCGTGAAGGTCGGTATCGGCGTCGACGGCTCGGCCAGCAACGACGGCAATCACATGCTGGGCGAGGTGCGCCAGGCGATGCTGCTCGCCCGCCTGCAGATCGGCCTGCGCCCGCCGGAAGGCCCGGACACCGCGCTGTCGACCTCGGACCCGAGCCGCGACGACGAATGGATGACCGCCCGCCAGGCGCTCGAACTCGCCACCCTGGGTGGCGCCGCGCTGCTGGGGCGCGACGACATCGGCACCCTGGCCGTCGGCAAGCAATGCGATTTCTTCGCCCTCGACCTCAACAGCCTGGCCTATGCCGGCGCCCTTGCCGATCCCGTGGCGGCCACGCTCTTCTGCGCCCCGCAGACCGCGCGCCATACGGTGGTGGCCGGCCGGCCGGTCGTGCGCGACGGCCGGATCGTGACGATCGACCTCGAACGCACGGTGGCCGAGCACAACAGGCATGCCGCACGGCTCGCATCGCTGGTTTGAGGCGCGCCTCGCAACAAGGCCGATAACCCGAACCGGGTGGCGGACCGCAGTTCCACCGACACGCGGGTCAGTGGTCGGCTGCCTCGGTGGTCTTGCCTTGCGTCCTGGTGAAGCGAACGAGTTCCTCGAAGTGCTTCGCCAGCGCGGCGCGCTCCTCGATCTGGAGATCGCGGAAAGACAGGTAGCTTGCGCGCTGGCCGCGCCACAGAAGCAGCACCATGAACACAGTGACCAGGATGATCGCCAGGACCGCCAGGGCGAGCGACAGGGTCTTGTCCCAGATCGGGGCCATGAGCGCGCTGACGTCGGTCTTGGCGACCACGAACCACGGCACGCCCGTGACATGGTGGGACGCCGAGAACACGTGGACGCCTCGATAGTCCAGTCCCTCGCGCACGGCATCGCCGTGGAGAATGGCCTGGGCTTCCGGCAGTCCGGTCCGCGTCATGGGCAGGCGGTGCGACAGGGGCGCCGTCTGCTTGTTGTCGAGCAGGCTCGGGGCCGTCAGGTAGATCAGGTCGTCGCCATCGCGGCGGACCAGCACCACCTCCGAGCCCGGGCTATCGGTGGGCCAGGTGGCAACCTGCCGGAAGAGTTCGCGGGTGGGATCGACCGTGAGAACGACCACCACCATCTTCGGCGGACCGGTTCCGTCCCCCGGATCGACGGGGACGACGAAGGCCATGCGCAACAGCGGCTTCGGTCCGCCCACCTGGTGCACGTCGATGATCTGGAACCGCATGGCCGAGGTCTTGAGGGCCATCACGGCCTTCAATGTCTCCGCGTCGGGAGTGGCATCTTCGCCGAGACCGATTAGCACCTTGCCGTCCGGTGTGAGGACGCTGACACCGGTCCGGTCGGGCGTGCCCGCCAGCACCCCACCCAGCAGGACGTCGAGGATCTGCCGCCCTTCACCCTCGATGGCCAGAGCATTGAGTGGCAGCGTCTTGATCGTCTGGGCAAGGGCCTGGGTATCCATCGTATGCTGGAGGAGCCATCGGTCGACCTGCTGGGCGCGGAGCCGGGCGATGGCCGCCTGGGCGCGCAACTCCTCGTCGCGGAAGTGCGCGCGCGTCTCGTTGATGAAGAGGTATCCCACGCCCGACAGCGACAGGACGAAGGCCACGAGAACGAGCGCCAGAAGACGGCCGTCCTGGCGAAGTTTCTCGTCGAAGGCGGTCGCCGGATCGGTGAGCGGCTTCGAAAAGCGCAGGAACCAGACTCCGAAGACAATGAAGACGGCGGCTACGGCGAAACCCAGCAGCATCCAGGGCGATGCCAGGAAGGCCAGATACAGGCGCAGGCTCGACACGCCACTGGCCGGGTCGGACGGGGCAACCCACGCCGCGGCGAGGCCGATCGCGACGAACACCACGCAGGCGAGCACGAACAGTCCGCGTGCGCGCAACACGTCGAGTGACTGACGCACTGTCGGTATGTGGGCCACACTGGGCTCCTTCGCAGGTGATCCCGAAGAGAGCGATGCCGCTCTCGATGGGCAATTTGGAAGGACCGCCAAACACCGGGCTGACAGCAGCCATGCTACCGTACCCATACCGTACGCTATCGTATTGGGCTGACTTTGATTTGGGTCAAATGTCCACCATCGGACATATCGTCAGTGCGTATTGAACCAGTACTGGTGACACATGGACGACATCGATCGGGGGCTTGTGCACCACGTGGCACTGCGTTGGACGCTTCAGGGGAGACAATGCGCGCGGTTGCGATGACCGTTCCCGGCCTGTAGAGCGCAGGCTCTTTTGCAGGAGCCGAACCGAAAATGGCCGACAGCGACGACTATGTCTACGACGAGGCCAGCGGCGAGTGGATACCCGCGGCCGAAGCCGCCGCGAAGAAGGCTGCAGCCGAAGCCCCGGCGGGTGCCGTCGAGGTGCGCGATTCGGTCGGCAATTTGCTCGCCGACGGCGACAGCGTCCTCCTGACCAAGGATCTGAAGGTCAAGGGCTCCAACCAGACCCTGCAGCGCGGCACCGTGATCAAGTCCATCCGCCTGACCGGCGACGCCCAGGAAATCGACTGCCGCCACGACACCATCAAGGGTCTGGTCCTGCGCGCCGAGTTCGTCCGCAAGCGCTGAGGCCACTCGAAGCGCTGCGGCGTGTGGCGCTGCCGATCAGGGCATTGTGCCGGGCGGACGCCGTTCGCCGGGACGCACGCGGCGATCCTCGTCCTCGGGCCCGACGGTACGGCTGGTGTCGCCGTCGCGCGGACGCACCGTCTACCCGGTGCCTCTGTCACGCTCGGTATCGGTGTCGGATCGTTCCCGCGGCTTGGGATCGGGATTGGCGGCCATGGCGTTCTCCTCGTTCCTGGACAGAGTGCGAACGGCCGGAGGGGAGATCCGGTTGCCCCCGGATCGGCACCCCTCCGACCGCGACGCCCTGCAGAGTCCGGCTCAACCTGGATCAAAAAAGGCAGACGCCATATGCTTCGGATGCTATATGGCCGCCACGTCCCCGTAGCTCAGCCGGATAGAGCAGCGGTTTCCTAAACCGGAGGTCGGAGGTTCGAATCCTCTCGGGGACGCCATACCACTGTTTACGGCTGTTTGCCGTTGTACAAAACCTCGCTTTTATTGGATTTGTGCGCTCCCCATATGTACAGCGTTGTACACTGGGTGGCGGACGAAGTGGCGGAAGCTGGCGTCCTT